>JAUXEM010000005.1 GCA_030620515.1 Salinivirgaceae bacterium | reverse complement strand
CTTTTGTTTTTTATAACAATAAGCAAAATAAAATTACCGATATTTTTTGTAAAGATAGCTTAATTCAAAAAGCTGTATATGAGGTTTTTAGAATAATAGGAGCGAAGCCTCTTTTTATTAATGATCATTTAAAAAGGCTAGAACAATCCTTAAATAAATTAAATATTGAATATGCCATACCCTCTGAGTTAGAGCTTAATGAAAAAATTAATCAACTTTGTATTGCAAACAATAAACTATTTGGAAATATTGAATTACGATTAGAAATATCGAATACCGCTAAAATAACCCAACTATTAGGATTTGTTACACATAATTATCCTGAAATTACTGATTACATTCAAGGTATTAATACCATTACTCTTGAGTCAGTTAGAGAAAATCCATCTGTAAAGTCAAAATATACTAATACAAGAAAAATTGCAAATAATATTCTTGCTGAAACCGGTGATTACGAAGTATTATTAATAAACCACCACGGCGTCTTAACTGAAGGGAGTCGTTCCAATTTATTTCTTATAAAAGGAAATAAGGTATTTACAGCTCCAAATGATGTTGTACTTTGTGGAATAACACGTTTGCATACTATTGAGTTACTTAAGCAAATGGATATAGAGCTTGTTTATAAAGCAATACAAGTTTCTGATATAAATTTATTTGATGCCGCATTTATTTGTGGCACTTCGCCTGGCATCTTACCAATAAAAAGTATCGATAAACAAAATTTCGATGTGAATTCTAAACTTTTACGTTCTATAATAGTTGAATACAATCAGTTGGTTAGTAAATATTATACTAACAAATAAATTAATGGCAACTAAATAATGCAGAAAAAAGAGAGGTTTGAACAAGTAATAGAGTGGTTTAAAGTAAATATGCCTGTAGCTGAAACAGAGCTACATTATTCTAATCCCTACGAACTGCTTGTGGCAGTTATTCTATCGGCACAATGTACCGATAAACGTGTAAATAAAATAACACCACCGCTTTTTAATAAATATCCCAATACCTTTAGTATGTCGCAAGCAATACAAGACGACATATTTGGTTTTATTCGTTCATGCTCGTACCCCAATAATAAAGCCAAGCATTTAGTAGGTATGGCAAATATGCTTACTAACGATTTTAAAGGCATTGTTCCCGACAATATTACTGATTTACAAAAACTACCTGGCGTTGGTCGTAAAACAGCAAATGTAATTATTTCTGTGGTTTTCGATAAACCTGCAATGGCAGTTGACACACATGTTTTTAGAGTTGCCAATAGGATAGGGCTAACAACAAACAGTAAAACTCCTTTAGAAACCGAAAAACAACTGGTAAAACATATTCCTGAAGAATTATTACCAATTGCCCACCATTGGTTAATATTACATGGTAGGTATGTGTGTTTGGCACGAAAACCTAAATGCGAAAAATGTGGATTAACAGAATTATGCAAGTATTTTGTAAAAAGTCAAGCTAAGTAGTTTATTACTTTAACAAAATTGATTTTATTAAAAACTAATCTGACTTATTAAGTTTTCAGCATTCCTTCTATTAGAAAAATGCTTATTCATAATTTCTTTTCGTATTATTAAATCTTTGTTTTCAAAGGGTTTACTCATTAGTAGTGTTACTTTTTCTCTAAACTCTTCACTTGAATTTGCTATATGACATAACGATTCAAGTCCAGTACCAATAACCATGGGAGGGTTTACCACACAATGCCTACCCTCAAATAACGATGCTATTAGTTTAAGCTTAATGCCTGTAGGTTGAAAAGTTGGTAGTAAGTGTATATGAGCATTTGCTTTTAAACTTGCCATGGCTTTCTCATTGGGGTTCGATATAAGAGAAAATTGACCATGCTGTTTTATGGTATCCTCAAGCGATTTAGTCGGATTTTTACCAGCTATTACAATTTTTATAGCGCTCTCCTTAAATGTTTCAATTAAAAATAATACAGCTTGAATATTCTCACGAACAGATAAATTACCATGATATAAAGCAAATTCACTTGCTCCAATTTCGCAACTTATTTCTTTACTAGAATGAAAAGGAGGTAATAAAATTGTGCTTTTATAAATATTATTAAAATATTTAGCATCGTTTGGCGAAATAGCAGCAATTATCTGACTATTTTTTAAAACCCTTTCGTAGGTGATTAAACGCTTTGCTTCACTCTTAAAAAACAAGCGCCTAAGTATATTTTCTTCTTGCTCAGCTAAATAGCTATAATACTCATGTTCAATATTATGTGTGCGTACTATTTTAAACTTTTTTTGTAAAGTACTATGGCTTATAAAATAGGTAGTATGTAAGCCTTCAAACATAATGGGGTAATTATCTTTATTTAAATTACTTAGCAAAGCATTACACTTTCGTGAATTAACAATGTAAGGGTATTTCGATAACCAACTTTTTAATCCAGTTTTACGTTTATAATAATTTACTGTTTGGCAGTATTTATTAAGCTCATATTGCTTACCACGTCCATAGTCAAAACAATGTAAGTGTATTTTTACTCCAAGTTCCGAAATAGACTTCAGCTTATAAAATATGTCAATTATTCCACCATAATTAGCTGGAAATGGTATATTTAGACTTACTATATGAAGGTGTTTCTCGATATGCAATATTGTTTAAAAGCAAATATATAAAAAACAAGTTAGTATAAATTTAGATATGCTATATAATTTATTATTTACTACTACAATACCAATAGCCCGAACGAAAAGCCGTAATGCTTTCTCTTGCTAAGTCGAAAAGGATTTTTTCCTGTTTCCGCTATCCCGTCTCCCAATCTAGCATCTAAAGTCTATATTCTAACAATCTATTACATAAAATACAAGGTAAATATTATCTTTGTAACCGTTTTAATAAAATAATGAACAATGCACATACTTGAAGTTATTAAGAAGGAAGTTGTTGAAGGAATTGATAGGCTTTACGGTACAAAACCAGATGAGAAACAAATTCAATTTCAAAAAACACGAAAAGAGTTTGAGGGTGATTTTACTTTGGTAGTATTTCCATTTTTACGCATATCTAAAAAAGGACCCGAACAAACTGCTGCTGATATAGGGGAATTTTTAACTTCAAGTATATCGGTGATAGAAAACTTTAATGTGGTAAAAGGCTTTCTAAATTTGAAATTAACTAATTCCTTTTGGTTGAATCATCTCAACACTATATTAATAGACGCTTCTTTTGGAATTAAGAAACCTGATTCTTCTGGTAAAACCTTAATGGTAGAGTATTCATCACCAAATACAAATAAGCCCTTACACTTAGGACATATACGTAATAATTTGCTTGGATATTCAGTTGCAGAGATACTTAAAGCAAATGGTCATAAGGTATTGAAAGTTAATTTGGTAAATGACAGGGGTATTCATATTTGCAAGTCGATGTTAGCCTGGCAAAAATGGGGTAATGGTGCTACACCTGAAAAAACAAATATTAAAGGAGATAAGCTAGTAGGCAACTATTACGTAAAATTCGACCAAGAATATAAAAAGGAAATTGCTAAGCTTATTTCTGATGGTTTTACAGAAGACGAAGCAAAGAACAAAGCGCCATTATTGGAAGAAGCCCGCGAAATGCTTAGAAAATGGGAAGCTGGTGATAAGGAAGTTACTGAGCTTTGGAAAACCATGAATAATTGGGTTTATGCCGGTTTTGATGTTTCGTATAAAAAATTAGGAGTCGATTTCGACAAGGTATATTACGAATCAGAAACCTATAAGCTTGGTAAAGAAATTGTTTTAGAAGGCTTAAATAAAGGTATATTAATTAAAAAAGAAGATGGTTCAATTTGGGCCGATTTAACAGCAGATGGACTTGACCAAAAAATACTATTACGTTCTGATGGTACTTCGGTATATATGACACAAGACATTGGAACAGCACACCAACGTTTTTCTGAATTTGCTCTCGATAATCATTTATATGTGGTTGGAAATGAGCAAAACTATCATTTTCAAGTATTAAAACTTGTGCTAAAGAAGTTGGGCTACGATTGGTCAGATAATATTTCGCACCTTTCATACGGCATGGTTGAATTACCAGAAGGTAAAATGAAGTCGCGCGAAGGCACTGTTGTTGATGCCGACGATTTAATTGATGAAATGGTTAATACAGCCAAAGAAACTTCGTTAGAATTAGGAAAACTAAACAATTTAGGAGAACAAGAAGCAGCGGAAACATTTAATATGATTGGTTTAGGAGCTTTAAAGTACTTTATTTTAAAGGTTGACCCTAAAAAGACCATGTTGTTTAATCCACAGGAATCTATTGATTTTAATGGCAATACAGGTCCTTTTCTACAATACACACATGCTCGTATTTGTTCAATAATTCGTAAAGCAAAAGATATTGGTATTGTAGTTCCTGAATCAGTTTCAATGGATTCTGCCATTAAACCAAAAGAGCAGGAATTAATTAAGCTATTAGCCGATTTTGGCAATGCAATTGAAGAGGCTGGAAAGCTCTATAGCCCTGCGGTAATAGCAAATTTTATATACGAGCTTGCAAAAGAATTCAATACTTTTTACCACGATTTCTCTATACTAAAAGAGGAAAATGTGGAATTGAAAATGTTTAGACTGGCAGTTTCGCAAAAAGTAGCCAATGTGATTAAAGCAGGAGCACTGCTATTGGGAATGAATGTTCCAGATAGAATGTAATTACACATGTTGATAGTTAAATATTTCGTTATAGTACGTTAGATTATGATACCTGCCTCGACGGCATAACCGTCGAGGTAAGAAATAAATATTATAGTTTTACCCTTACAGTGCTTGTGTTTATACACAATGATTTTACCAAGGTTATTGCCCTTGGCTGTTTGCTGACTTATTCGGACAGGTAGTGAAACAAAATATAAAAATTTAATAATCAAGCATATAAAAAAATTACCAACTAACACAAAGTCTTTATTATCAAGTGCTTACAAAGGCGTAACAAACTATTGTTATGATAGAACCTTCAAAGAAAATAATTTATCAATTATTCCTTAGCATCATCTTATTATTTGTATTTAATACTATTGAAGCCCAAAATTCAAGTACCGATTCTTTAATGCATAAATTCGAAACTATAAGGAAACAATTATTTTACAAAAATTTTGATACCACATACATTAAAAGCTACTCACATAAACTAAATATACATTTATTAGCTGATAATAAGTTTAGCTTTTTTCAGGTGAACGATAAAAATTTAGGCACAAATCTTTATTATCGACCTGAACTTGGCATTTCGTTAGGAGGGGGACTAGCTTATAAATGGTTTGCTTTCAATCTTACTTTTAGTTCGTGGACTGAAGAAAAATCAGAAATTACAAGTAGTGATCTTTTCGATTTTCAAATTAGAATGCATTCAAGTAAACAGTACATTGAAGCTACCTTGCAATACTATTACGGATACAAACTATCTGCTGTATCAAGCCATTACAGCAATATTTCAGACGAATTTAAGGCGCGAGAGGATATGCGCTCTATACACTTAAACCTACAATATTTGTTTGCCTTTAATTACTCAAAATTTTCACTAAAAGCTCCATTTATTTTTAACGAAACACAGCAAAAAAGTGCTGGTAGCGTAGTGACTGGAGCAGCTTTCACAATGTACGTTTTTGATGCAGATAGTTCAATTGTACCTAATAGTATTTCTGATAGTTTTGACTCCAAATTACAGCTTCGTGACTTTAACAGTGTTGGTATATCTGTAAATTTAGGTTATATGTATAGTTTTGTTGCTAAAAAACAATTTTTCTATACTATTGGTATAATACCAGGTCTCGATTTAAATACTGGCGATTATTTTGTAAATTCAAGATTAACAATGGATCCAAACTTATCATTCCGTGTAAAATTAATGAATTCATTAGGTTATAATGGCGATAAAATTTATACTGGTATTCAGTTTATTGGAAATGCTTTTTCTGTACGATTAGATAAAAAGCTTAAAGCTAATATTGGTTATGGTAAATTGGGTTTTATTTTTGGTTATCGCTTTTAATATCTCTTTTATTCTAAAAATTTATGAATTTTGCAATATCTTTAAAATGCTAGTATATATTAAGCCTATTTTATTATTTTTGGTTCTTTAAATTTTGAATCATGAGAATAGTAAAGGGATTAATAGTATTTGCACTAACAATTTCAATGCAAAATATAACAGCTCAAAAAATTGCAAAACTTAAAACAGCTGAGGAACTTAAAAAACAAAAAACCTATCGTTCTGTATCTGAGGCAATGGGCAATAAGAAACGAGTGTATATACTTAACCTAGATGGAAAAAACTTAAATTCAATTCCTAAAAAAATTTCTAAATTAAAAAACCTGCAGGTACTATACTTGCGAAATAATAATATTTCAGAACTATCTTCTGAATTATTTACCTTACAAAATTTACAGGTTTTAGCTTTAGGGGAAAACAAAATGCCTGATCTACCTAAAGAAATTGCACAGTTACATAATTTAGAAGAACTTGATTTATTTAGTAATTACTTATCAGATATACCTGCAGAAATAGGTCAATTACAGAATCTTAAAAAAATTGATTTAAATTGGAATCAACTACGCGATTTACCTGAGGAAATTGGAAATTTAAAAAACTTGGAAGCATTATATATTGAGAAAAACAGTATGGTTATTTTGCCTCAGTCAATATGTAATCTTACTCAGTTAGCGGAATTAAAAATATCTGACAATAAACTTACAGAATTACCTGATAGTATTGGGAAACTAACATTAATATATGAACTAAATATTGAAAAAAACAAGTTAACATCATTGCCAGTTTCTATAGGTAATTTGATTAATTTGAAGGTTTTAAACATTTCACAAAATAAATTAACAAGTATACCAAACGAACTTGGTTTATTGATTAATCTTGAAGATTTAAACCTTTCCAATAATAAAATTAAAAGCGTAAGTGGGAATAGTATTGCATTGCCATCGGTTAAAAATATAGATTTAAGTATAAATTCAATCCATTCATTTACTGCCAATATGGCTAAACTAGCTAAGCTTGAATCTATTGATGTTTCAATAAATAAACTTACAGCTGTTCCTACAAATATTGGATATGCTAAAAACCTTAAAACAGTGTATTTAAACCGTAATAAGATAGTTAGGGTAGAAGGGACTATTTCTAGATTAAACAAGCTTGAAGAGCTTGATTTAGCTGATAATTCAATTGAAAAAATTGATAAAAGCTTAGGTGCACTAATAAACTTAAAAAAGCTTGATATTAGCTCTAATAGAATATTGTATTTGAACAAACAGTTAGCAGGAATGAAATCGTTAACTGAATTAAATATTCAGAATAACCCAACCTTAAATGATTTCCAGAAAAAACAAGTGAAAAAAATATTTCCAAAAACGGAAATTAAATTTTAAAGACAATTAATATTTTCTTCAATGTTGTTCTATAAATGTAAATAATTGAGCCAATATATAGTAAACCCTAACAATACTTATTAAAATAATAAGTAACTTTCTGCACCATCAATATTTTTAATGCATTTTATGTATTTATAGTAGTTATTGCAACTTAAATTCAGCTAATTATAAATTGTATTGAAATAAATTAACTTACACAATAAATATTTTTATAATAAGACTTATTTTTAATTAATTACTTGTAGAATATATAAAATGCATTGGATTGATATTTTAATTTTTGTACTGTATTTCTCAGCAATGCTAGGTGTTGGAATATATTTTTTCAAAAAAAATAAAAATACCGAGGACTATTATGTAGGTGGACGTTCTCTAAAAAGTTGGCACATCGGATTATCAGTTGTTGCTACTGATGTTGGCGGAGGTTTTTCAATTGGATTGGGTGGACTAGGATTTACAATAGGGATAGCTGGTTCATGGATGCTTTTTACCGGGCTAATTGGCGCATGGTTAAGTGCGGTTGTGTTAATCCCAGTTATTAGCAAGCTATCGTCTAAACATAAATTCTTTACTTTTCCTCAAGTATTTGAGCATTTCTATAATAACAAGGTTGCCTTTATTGCTGGTATCATCTCGGCAATTGGATACATTGGATTCACCAGTTCACAACTATTAGCAGGTGCCAAACTTGCTTCTGCCACCTTTACCGAAATAAATTTACTAACCGCATTAATTATTATGGGCGTAATTGCTGTGGTTTATACTGGCATTGGTGGTTTAAAAGCTGTTATTTATACAGATACTATTCAGTGGATTATATTAATGAGTGGATTAATTTTTATTGGAATACCTATGTCATATTTTGCTGTTGGTGGCATAGATACAATAAAAGCAACACTAGGATCAGAATTTCTTTCTTTAGGAAATGTAACCTGGCAACAATTGGTGAATTGGGCAATAACCATTATTCCAATTTGGTTTGTGGGCATGACTCTATACCAACGAATTTATGCTTCTAAAAATGAAAAACAAGCTAAAAAGGCCTGGTTTATTGCCGGACTTTTTGAATGGCCTCTAATGGCATTTATGGGAGTGTTTTTAGGTTTGCTTTCCAGAGTTGCCTTGGAAAATGGAATGTTTAGTGAACTTGGATTTGAACCACAATCTGACATGGATGCAGAAATGGGATTACCCATTTTATTAAATACAATATTACCTGTTGGACTTATGGGCTTAATGCTTTCGGCTTACTTTTCAGCCATACTATCTACTGCTGATAGTTGTTTAATGGCAGCATCGGGAAATGTGCAAACAGATATTTTAAGTAAAATATTTAAGTTTAAATCGGATACAAAATCCCAATTAAAACTTTCGCAAATAGTAACGCTAGTCATAGGATTATTCGCCTTGATATTAGCATCATATATGACCAATGTATTGGATTTAATGCTCTATTCCTATGCCTTTATGGTTTCCGGATTATTTGTTCCAGTTATTGCTGCATTATATGGTAAAAAACCAAACTCAACAGCTGCAATTTTTTCAATGCTAATTGGAGGTTCCACAACCATTGTATTAACAACAATTGGTTTAAAATTACCTTTAAATTTAGATGCTAACATATTTGGAATATCAGCTTCTGCATGTACTTATATTTTTATTGCATTCCTTTTAAAAAATAAAAAATGAACGAACTAATAAGCTTACGACATCATTTACATAAGAATCCTGAGTTATCGGGCAATGAAAATAATACATCAGATACGATTCGTAAATTTGTGAATAAGCATGCTCCATCTTACATGTTAAACTTGGGCGATACTGGGTTGGCATTTGTATTTGATAGTGAAACACCAGGTGAAACGACTATGTTTAGAGCAGAGTTAGATGCCTTACCCATAACCGAACAAAACAATATAGAATATGAATCAACCCACAAAGGCATAGCTCATTTATGTGGCCATGATGGTCACATGACTATTGTTGCCGGATTAGCGAAAGAATTAGCAAATAATCCTCCAAAAAAAGGTAAAATTGTATTATTATTTCAACCCGCTGAAGAAACTGGTGAGGGTGCTCATGCGGTAATTCAAGATAAAAAGTTCAATAAAATTGAACCCGATTACATTTTTGCCTTACATAATATACCTGGAGCTGCTTTAGGAAATGTACTTGTAAAAGAAGATACTTTTGCTGCAGCATCAAAAGGAATGACTATAAAATTACTTGGTAAAACTTCTCATGCTGCCGAACCAGATAAAGGAATTAGTCCTACGAATGCTATTGCAGATATAATAGGTGAAGTGAATAAAATTAAAAGTGAATTATTGCACATTTTTTCAGATAAAATTTTACTTACCATAGTAAATATTCAACTGGGAGAAATTGCCTTTGGAACATCGCCCGGATATGCCGAGATTAGAATTACCTTGCGAGCATTTAACGACCCTGATTTGGATTCATTAACTGAGATGCTTGAAACTCATATTTATAAAATAGCAAAAACGGAACAATTAAATGCTGAAATCATTTATTCTGAGGTATTTCCTGCTACTACCAATTCAAGTATATGTAACGATATAATTAAAAATTCAGCTGTAGCTGCAGGACTAAAAGTTGAAGAACTAAAAGAACCATTTAATTGGTCGGAAGATTTTGGTTACTTTACACAAAAAATAAAAGGAGGTTTTTTCGGATTCGGTTCAGGAGAAAATCAACCTGCTCTGCACAATCCTAATTTCGATTTTCCCGATGAGCTTATAGAGAAAGGCATAAAGGTTTTTAATGAAATTATTAAGCAAATACATTATTAAAACATTATAATTATGTTGACAATTAAGAAAATAAATAACGACAAAGAGTTTGGAGGAATTACAAGGGATGAATTTGTAGATTTTTTGTTTGTACACCTAGAGCAATTTGGCGACCCAAAAGAAGACATTAACAAGTGTTTAGATTATGCTTTTTCAGGTGAAAAATCGAGTGGGGGATTTGCTTTGGCTGCCTATGATGAAAATAAATTAGTTGGAGCTGTAATTATGAATAAAACTGGTATGAGTGGCTATATTCCTGATTGGATTCTAGTTTATATAGCAGTAGACTCTTCGCAACGTGGAAAGGGAATTGGAAAGCAAATTATTGAAGAAGTATATAAAAACTGTAAAGGTGATGTAAAATTACATGTGGAATATGATAATCCGGCAAAACGTTTATACGAACGCATGGGCTTTGTAAATAAATATGCCGACATGCGTTATAAAGCAAAGTAAGAAATTTCAATAAGTAGGATAGGAGATAACTCAAACATACGCAATACTTAATTGTTTTATCTTTAGTGTTAAACCAAAAAAATTATAATGGCAGAATTGCAAATAAATATAGCAGAAATAAAAAGTAACATTAAAAAACTAAGTGCCTATTTAAAAAAGCATAACAAACAATGGAGCCTGATAACAAAGGTTTTCTCAGGCGATCTGGAATTTATGGAACAAATTCTAACTCCAGATATCATCAAAGATATTCAATCGGTAGGTGACTCAAGACTCTCAAGCCTGAAACGGCTGAAAGAACTAAACCCAAATCTTATCACTATTTATATAAAACCACCACCACAAGCCTATGTTGACGATGTGGTTAGGTATGCCGATATTTCGTTAAACTCATCTTATAAAACGATAAGAGCACTTAATAATGCAGCAATTAGCCAGAATAAAATTCATAAAATAATTATTATGGTTGAATTGGGAGAGTTGCGTGAGGGCGTTAATAGGGAAGACTTATTTGACTTTTATGAAAAGGTTTATGAACTTTCAAATATTGAGGTAGAAGGTTTAGGTAGTAATCTTGGATGTATGTATGGAATAGAGCCCACTTTTGATAAATTGCTTCAATTACATCTTTATAAAGAATTAATTGAATCCCGATATGGAACAACACTAGCACTTACCTCAGGAGGCAGTTCTATAACCTTACCGTTAATTGAAAACAAGGTTGTACCGCAAGAGATTAATCATTTTAGAATTGGAGAAACAGCTTTTTTTGGAATAAGTCCGTTAGATTCTGAACAGTTTTTAGATTTATGTACAGATACTTTTAATTTTCATTCGCAAATAATTGAGTTAGAAGAAAAAAATATTGTTCCTGATGGTGTTATTAATGATGCGAGTACAGGACATTCAGTTGATTTTGATGATGCTGATATAGGCAAAACAACCTACAAAGCCATATTAGATTTTGGCTTACTCGATGTTGATCAGGAAGGGCTAACACCTGATGATGAGGATATTAAGTTTGTTGGTATAACATCGGACATGACTGTAATTGACATTGGAGATAATGTGGATAAAAATGGGAAGAAAAAATATAAAATTGGAGATAGTATTTGCATGGATCCAAACTATATATCGGTGGCTCGATTATTAAACTCAAAATTTATTGAAAAAGTATTTATCAAATAACCAAAAATATTATTAATTGTAATGGTTTGTTATATTTTTGTAATTCATTGATATATAAACTAGTACAAAATTCCGAATATTAACTTAATTGCTTAAATATCAACAAAATACATTTTTTGCCTGCCTGCAGCAGCCAAGTCTAAAATCTAATAATCTATTAAAATGGGCAGTACCTCAAAAATTGAAATTAAGATATCTGCTTTAGAAAATAATCTAAAGTTCATAAAATCATTGCTTAGCCCAAAAACAATAACATCTATTGTAATTAAAGGAAATTCTTATGGACATGGTACTCAGGCGGTTGTGCCAATTCTTGAAAACTTGGGAGTAAATCATTTTTCCGTATACTCATCAGCTGAAGCGAAAATTGCTTATTACGCAAGAACAGGCAATTCAAGTATCATGATTATGGGTTATATTAACATAAATGATTACGATTGGGTTGTTCGCAACGACGTGGAATTTTATATTTCGACTTTAGAAGATTTAAAATTAGCTATTACAACAGCCAAAAAAATAAAGAAAAAAGCAAAAATACATATCGATGTCGAAACAGGAATGAATCGGACTGGACTAACAGCATCGAATCTTCGTAGAGCTATTCCATTAATTGTTGAAAATAAAAAATATTTTGAAATAGTTGGTATTACAACTCATATGGCAGGAGCTGAAAGTATTGCAAATCATGTGCGAATACGCAAACAATTCTCTGTATATAAAAGACGACTTAAGCTACTTGAAAATCATGGAATATCTTCGTCAATAAAACATGTAGCAAGTTCAGCGGCTACAATAAATTACCCTGATATGCGCCTAGATATGGTCAGAGTGGGAATGTTGTTGTACGGATATTGGCCAACAAAAGAAACCTTTATTCAATATATTCATAGAAAAAAAGACAGAACAGACCCAATAAAAAGAGCATTGTGCTGGAGCTCGGAAATAATAGCTATAAAAATAGTTCCGGAAGGTGAATTTATTGGGTATGGAATGAGTTACCAAGCACAACATAAAATGCGAATTGCAATTATTCCAGTTGGCTATTGCAATGGTTATAGTCGTTCATTAAGTAATAGTGGACATATACTAATTAATGAACAAAAAGCCCAAGTAATTGGCAGTGTAAATATGAATATGATTATTTGTGATATAACAAATATTCTAAAAGTAAAAGTAGGTGATCCTGTTATTCTCATTGGAAAACAAGGGGTAAATGAAATTACTTTTTCATCATTTTCTGAAATGAATAATTCAATGAATTATGAAATACTAGCCAGATTACCCGAAAATATTAAAAGAAGCATTATAACATAAGAGACAATTTATCAACTACTAAAACAATTGGTTTTCTACTACCAATTTAGTGGGTGGTTTTAATAATTAGTTTTTAGCAAACTATCTAAGTAAAAAACCCTTAGCCTACAACATTATCAACTGTTGACTGAAAGTATGTATATATAAAATTGTATCATTTATAAACTTTTCCACAAAATTCACAGTAGTACCAAACAAATAATCACTCCAGATACTTATGTTAAATATACATTATTATACTAAATACTTAATATTTGCAATAGCTGAGAATTGTTTATATCAAATATTCGTACCAAATTGTACGAATGCACCATTCTGATACTTCGGATACTTCTATTCGGCATACAGCTTACTATAACTTTAACTATAGAGTATTAACATTAATTAGGTTTAAGTGTTTGTTTGCAATTCATGTAGAAAAAGCTAATTCTGCATGACTGATAATATATATTATGTTAAATAGAATGGGTTTTAAAAAGCCAGGCTCAATTGCCCAGCTTCTAAAATATCCTACTCTTCTGGTAGTGTTTTAATTAATTCATTATACTCTTTGTATTTAGCCATATAATCGTCACTATTATTTCTAATTTTAAAATAAATCTCTTTTAAAGTTAGTAATGTTGATTTTTCAGTTGGCTGAATTTGGTGCGCTTTTTCTAGACTTGGTAAAGCCTTTTCTAATTCGTTAAAAGCATCTTTCACAGCAGTATCATATTTTGCTTGTTCATTAGCTGGTATTTCATTAGCAACTTTAATCATGTCTGCACCTTTATTAAAATATACAGCTCCTAAATTGTAGTATGCATCAAAATATACAGAATCAATTTCTACAGCTTTTTCATATGCAGTAATAGCTAGTTCTAAATCTCCTTTTTTATCATAAATTGCGCCTCTAGCAAAATATAATGTTTGGTTCGAAGGATCTTTATCAATTGCTTTAGCAATATATTCTAATGCTTGGTCTGACTTTTGGGCATCTAAATAGTAATTAATAAGCTCAAAAATTATACTTATATCACCTGGATATCTAGTTATTCCTTTTTGAAGTGTTTCAACATAGGCAACTGTATCACCGTTTACTTTTTGAATATTAGCTATAAAACCAAATACCTTAGCACCTTCATATCCTGATTCTGTAGTTAATGTATAGTACAAAATTGCTTTTTCGTAGTTTCCAGCTCTATCAGCAGCAATTGCTGAATTAAATATTACAGCTGAATCAACTTTTGCAGGCTCCACAACACTATCAATCTTTAGCGAATTTTCAAAAGAAACCAATGCTTTGTCAAATTCTTCCGTACCAAAATAATCTACTCCCTTGTTAATTAAAGCAATACCTAAAAGTTGCAACTTTACAGTCACATCATCCTTGTATCTGTTTTTTACATCCAGTTTAAATGCTTTAATATAAGATTCCAAAGATACTCCTAAAGGGTTTTCACATAAAGTTTGAAATTTTTCGTCTCTGCTTTGACCAATTGCTTGGTATACATCACCACGAACTTTCCATGCTTTAGCAGTTCCCATTGTTTTTTCATGAACTACAGCTAAATCAATTGCCTCTTTAGCTTTATCAAGCTGGTTATATTCAGGCTTAGAGTAGTTAATTGCACTTTGAACTTTTGAATTCTGCGCAAAGAGTACCGAAGTACAAATTAAAAGAGCAAATAAAAATGCTAATTTTTTCATCATATTTTAATTTAAAGTTTATTTATTCGATTCAAAGATATATTTTTTTAATATTTTTACAATACTATTCTTCAGCACTTTCTTCAATATCAGTGCCATTCTCATTATCTTCTAGTTCGTCTTTCTCATTTCTTGCCACAAATTCAACTGCTGCTATTCTATCTCCGCCCTTCAAATTTATAAGCTTAACTCCTTGTGTAGCACGCCCCATAACCCTCAATTCAGCTACAGCTAAACGAATGGTGAGACCTTTTTGAGTAATAATCATTAAATCATGTTCGTCGGTTACTCCTTTAAGTGCAATTAAACTTCCTGTTTTATCAGTAACATTTAAAGTTTTTACACCCTTGCCTCCGCGATTTGTGATTCTGTAATCAGCAATTGCTGAACGTTTACCAAAACCATTTTCCGATACTACAAGAATATCCTCACTTTCATTAGCAATACAAACCATTCCAATAACTACATCTTTTTCCTTAAGTGAAACACCTCTAACACCAGATGCTGTTCTTCCTACTGATCTAACCTTAGCTTCGTTAAAACGAATAGCTTTACCACTGCGTACAGCAAGAATTACTTCATGACTACCTGAAGTTAACTTTGCTTCAAGTAATTGATCATTCTCACGAATAGTAATTGCATTTACTCCATTTTGGCGTGGACGTGAATAAGCTTCAAGCCTAGTTTTTTTAACCACCCCTTGTTTTGTAGCCATAATTATGTAATTGCTATCCACGTATTCTTTATCGGTTAGCGATTTAACATTAATATATGCTTTCACTTTATCCTTTGGGTCAATATGAAGAAGATTTTGTATTGCTCTACCTTTCGATGTTCTAGTTCCTTCAGGTATTTCATAAACCTTTTGCCAAAAACATTTTCCCATTTCTGTAAAGAAAAGCATTGTACTATGCATATTTGCAACATACATATGTTCAATAAAATCGGCATCGCGAGTTGTACTACCTTTTGCACCAACTCCTCCTCTACTTTGTGTTCTAAATTCCGATAAAGATGTACGCTTAATATATCCTAAATGCGAAATAGTTATTACAACTTCTTCATCGGCATAAAAATCTTCTGGATTAAACTCACCTGCATCAGGAACAATTTCAGTTCTTCTTTCGTCGCCGTATTTTGCTTTTATCTCAAGCAGTTCATTTTTAATAATCTCCATTCTTAACTCAACATTATTAAGAATGCTATTTAAATGCTCTATTAATTTCTGAATCTCTGCATATTCACCACGTAATTTATCCTGTTCAAGTCCTGTAAGTGAACGCAACCTCATGTCAACAATAGCACGAGCTTGTATATCAGATAACTTAAATGTTTTTATTAATGATTCTCGAGCTTCATCGGGTGTTTTAGATGCTCTAATAATGCGAATAACTTCATCGATATTATCGCTGGCAATAATTAGTCCTTCTAAAATATGAGCACGTTCTTCTGCTTTACGTAATTCATATTTTGTTCTGCGTATAACAACATCGTGCCTATGCTCAACAAATTTTGAAACTAAACCATGTAAGTTTAGCATTTGAGGACGACCTGCAACTAATGCTATATTATTTACACTAAAGGATGTTTGAAGTTGTGTGTATTTATATAGTTTATTAAGAACTACATGTGCAATGGCATCTCTTTTTAAATCGTAAACAATGCGCATACCTGTACGGTCTGATTCATCGTTTACATTCGAAATACCTTCAATTTTTTTATCGTTAACCAATTCGGCAGTTTTAATAATCATTTCTGCCTTATTAACTAAATAAGGAATTTCCGTAATAACAATTTTAGATTTTCCACTATCATTTGTTTCAATTTCAGCTTTACCGCGCATTACTATTCTACCACGACCTGTTTCAAAAGCATCTTTCACACCTTGGTAACCATAAATAATTCCACCTGTCGGAAAGTCAGGTGCTTTGACATATTGCAACATGTCTTCGGTAGTAATGTCACTGTTATCAACATAAGCACAACAAGCATCAATAACTTCGCTTAAATTATGAGGTGGCATATTAGTAGCCATACCAACTGCAATTCCTGATGCTCCGTTTACTAATAATGTAGGTATTCTAGTTGGTAATACTGTAGGTTCTTCTATTGTGTCATCAAAATTCAATTGCATATCAACTGTCTCTTTATCTAGATCAGCCAATGTTTCTTCTGCAATTTTCTTTAATCGTGCCTCAGTATAACGCATGGCAGCAGGGCTATCACCATCTACTGAACCAAAGTTACCCTGCCCGTCAATTAAAGGATATCTTAAAGACCAATGTTGAGCCATACGAACCATTGCAAAATAAACCGATGAATCACCATGTGGATGATACTTACCAAGTACCTCTCCTACTATTCTAGCTGATTTTTTATACGGCTTATTTGAATACATGCCAAGTTCTGACATACCAAACAATACCCTACGATGTACTGGTTTTAGCCCGTCGCGTACATCAGGCAGTGCTCTGGCAACAATTACCGACATGGAATAGTCGATATAGGCAGATTTCATTTCTTCTTCAATGTTAATCTTTATAATTCTTTCGCCGTCAGCCATTTAATTATATTTTTAAATTATAGTTTCTATTTTTTTTAAGCGGTTAAAGGTACTAAAATTTGGTTATGGTGTAAACCTTTATGCAAACGATTTACAGGAAATTATCAACATAATATTGTTTATAATTGTAATAGAAATAATAATTATTCGTTATTTTTGGTATGTATATTGAAGAGAAGTGCTAAATAACCCTTATATTACAGTTTATGGATTCAAAGTTTACACAGAAAATGAAAGATATATTAGCATATAGTAAAGAAGAAGCTATACGATTAAATAATAATTTTATAGGTACAGAGCATATTTTTCTTGGAATTTTAAGAGATGGTTCTGGTTTAGCAATTGATATTTTAGAGGAGCTTGATATTAATGTTACAGAATTAAAGCGAACTATTGAGGCAAAAATTAAGCTTAAAGGAGAAAGTAATATTCCTGATATTGATAATATTCCTTTATTAAAACCAGCTGAAAACGCATTAAAAGTTGTTTATCTTGAAGCTAGAGCCTTGCAAAATGAGTCGGTTAATACTGGTCATTTGCTATTAGCCATTTTACGCGACGAAACTAGTATTGTAACAAATACACTTGGTGAACAAGGTGTTAATTATGATATAATTAAAAACTCATTTCAAAAAAATCAAATAACTGGTATGGCTGATCATAATTTTAATGACGATGAGAATGATGAGTTTGGTGGTCGACAAGGAAATTCAGGCAATCCGAAACCTAATATTCCTAAGTCGGGATCAGATACCCCTGTACTTGATAATTTTGGCATAGATTTAACTAAATCTGCCGAGGAAAACAAATTAGATCCAATTGTTGGGCGTGAATTAGAAATTGAACGTTTGGCGCAAATACTTAGTCGTAGAAAAAAGAATAATCCTGTATTAATAGGTGAACCTGGTGTTGGTAAATCAGCTATTGCTGAGGGTATGGCCATTAGAATAATACAGAAAAAAGTATCACGAATTCTTTTCGGAAAGCGAATTATTGCACTTGACTTAGCTTCGATTGTAGCTGGCACAAAGTATAGAGGTCAATTTGAAGAGCGAATGAAAGCTATATTAAATGAGTTATCAAAAAATGAAAATATAATTCTTTTTATTGATGAAATTCACACTATAGTTGGTGCAGGTGGCGCAACTGGTTCACTTGATGCAGCTAACATGCTTAAGCCAGCCTTGGCTCGTGGCGAAATTCAATGTATTGGAGCAACTACTCTAGATGAGTATCGTCAGTTTATTGAAAAAGATGGGGCACTTGAGCGTCGTTTTCAAAAAGTTATGGTGGAACCTACTTCAAGCGAAGAAACGGTTGAAATACTAAATAATATTAAGGGAAGATATGAGGATCATCATAATGTTAACTATACTGACGATGCCATTGATGCTTGTGTAAGCTTAACTACTAGGTATATTTCTGATAGGCATCTGCCCGATAAAGCTATTGATGCTTTGGATGAATCTGGTTCCAGGGTACATATATCTAATATTAAAGTGCCTAAAAAAATTGAGGAGCTTGAAAAGGAAATTGAAGAGATAAGAGAAAAGAAAATTACCGCTGTTAAGGGTCAAAACTTTGAAATGGCAGCAAGTTTTCGCGATAGAGAGAAAAAGATTATAGAATCACTTGACGAGGAAAAAAACAAATGGGAAAGTGACCTTGTTAAGCACCGCGAAATAGTAGATGCTGATAATGTTGCTGAAGTTGTTGCTATGATGACAGGTGTACCTGTGCAAAGAATAGCTCAAACTGAGGGAAATAGACTACTTAAGATGGGCGAACAGCTTAAAACTGAAGTTATTGGGCAGGATGATGCAATAGATAAAATTGTTAAGGCAATACAACGAAATAGAGCTGGTCTTAAGGATCCGAACAAACCAATTGGTACTTTTATATTTTTAGGACCTACTGGTGTTGGTAAAACACAGTTGGCGAAAATTTTAGCTCAATACCTATTCGATAGTAAAGAAAATTTGATTCGTGTAGATATGAGTGAGTACATGGAGAAATTTTCTGTATCCAGATTAGTTGGTGCACCTCCGGGATATGTTGGATATGAAGAAGGTGGGCAGTTAACTGAAAAAGTTAGACGTAAACCATATTCTGTAATATTATTAGACGAAATAGAAAAAGCACATCCTGATGTGTTTCACTTATTACTACAAGTATTGGATGAAGGTAGGTTGACCGATAGCTTAGGTAGGCGTATTGATTTTAGGAATACTATTATTATTATGACATCTAATATTGGTACACGTCAACTTAAAGAATTTGGCTCAGGTGTTGGATTCAATACTTCATCAACACAATCATCGTCGAATGAAATAGCCAAAGGAGTAATACAAAAAGCTTTAAAAAATGCATTTGCTCCCGAGTTTTTAAATCGTATTGATGATGTGGTATTGTTTAATCAGCTTACTAAAGAGAATATTCACAAAATAATTGACATTGAGTTGAAAGGCCTTTATAAAAGAGTTGAACAACTTGGCTATAAATTGCGAATTACACCAAAAGCAAAAGATCATATTGCTAGTAAAGGTTACGATGTGCAGTATGGTGCAAGACCATTAAAACGTGCAATACAAAAGTACTTGGAAGACGAAATGGCCGAAGTAATACTTAAGGCTGAAATTATTGAAGGCGATAGTATTGTGGTTAATTTTGATGCAAAAGGTGAAAAAATCAAGATAAAACTAGAAGCAAAGAAAAAAGAGATAAACGAATAGTACGTTATTTTAGTATTAAGAATACATATTACATAGGCATTTTACTACCTTAAATATACGTTTAAAAAAAAACATTTGATTCTTTTGTTAAATCAACCTTTATTTGCATTATATTATTTGCAAATTAGTATGATTTAAACCTAAATTATTAATATATGTACATCAAAAACACTCTATTTCTTTGTGTGGTTATTTTATTTAGTATACAATTATCTGCACAAGTTGTTGGTGGTTCAAACGAAAAATTAGCAAAACTATACAATACTGGCAAATATGAAAGTTGCCTATATAAAGCCGATAGCTATACGTATAAAGAAGATTATTCTAGTGATCCGGAACCTTATTTATACATTTCTATGTGTTTATATGAATTATCAAAATCAGATGATCCTGAAATACAAGATGACTATAAAGATGCAATTAAACAAGCTATAAAATTTGTTGGTAAATTTGCTAAAAAAGACAGACACAATGAATATTATCCTCTTAATTTAGAGTATATTAATACAATTAAGAAGTTTCAGAAAGCAAAGATTAAAGAAGCTTTTAATGCAGAAAACTATAAGAAAGCTGCTTCAGCTGCTAAAGTATACAACCAGTTAAATCAAGAAACGGATTATATGGTATTATATTATACTGGTATGAACCAAGTAATGTCAAATAATATTAGTATAGGCAAAAAAAACATGACAGATTCTCGATTTAAAATAAAAGCCGACTTAAGAGCCAGTAAGCTTAAAATTGATAAAACTATTAAATCGGCTATAGTAGATGGCTTTATGAAGTACACCGAACAATTAATAAATAATAATAAATTAGAAGATGCTAAGAAAGTAATTGGATTAGCAAAAGATATTTTCCCAAACGATGGTTTTATAAAAGTACAATACAATGTTATTCATAAATAGAACTGCTTATAATTCAAGAATAAAAAAAATGCCACTTATTGTCATATAATTTTTGTTAGACCTTGTAGAATAACAAATTAGAAATTGGGGCATTATACTAAGCCAATTTATGATTATATTTGAGGACAGAATTAAAATGTAAAAAAAGACGATTAGAAAAAAACGACTTAACACACTTTTTAGGATACTGCTTATTTCGATATCATAATATTGTAATACGACTCACTTATATTCCTAAAAACATTGGTTTCATCTTGAATAAAGAAAAACCGACCACCCCAAGTATATTCAATTTTAATATAGGTAAGTGTTCTGTTACCAGAAGTAACCTCTGTACGAGTTACATTCTTACCAGCGACATTTTGTTTTGTAATATCGGTTCGGTTTACCTTAGGTTTTGTAGCGGGTATTGTTTTTACTACATTATTTGCTTTTGGAGTACTTATAACAGGATCTTTAACTATAATATTCTCCTCTTTACTCTGTTGGATTTCAGCTTGCTTTTCTGCCTTTGTTCTAGCTTGTTCCTCGGCTTGTTCTTTATCTACTAATGCTTTCTTTTCAGCTTTACGTTTAGCTTCTTGGTCAGCTAAAGTTTTTAATCTTGCTTCTTCATTTGCTTGCTCCATATTTAGGCGAGCTTGTTCATCAGCCAGCTCTTTTTCAAATAAAGCTTTCTTTTCGACTTCTCTATTTGCTTTTGCTTCGGCACGTTCTTTTTCACGTTGCTCTTTCTCAAGTCTATATTGTTCTTCTTTAGCTTTCTTTTCTGCTTCATTTAAAGCATTATCTTCTGCAAGTTTTATTAATCTTTCCTCCTCCTCTGCTTTTTCTTTAGCTATTTGAGCTTGTTCTTCAGCAAGTATTATTGCTTCTTCCTCAGCTCTTTCCTTATACCGCTTCTCTTTTTCAAATATGGCTTGCTCTTCTCTTGCTTTCTTCTCTTCAAGTATGCGAGCCTCTTCTTTAGCTAATTTTATCTGTCTTGCTTTTTCTACTGCACGTTCCTTTTCTATTTTAGCCAAGCGCTCCGTTTCATTTTTAGATTTTTCTTCTGCTTCAGCTTTTTGTCTAGCTTCCTTTTCAGCTCTCGCCTTCTCTAATTGAGCCTTGTTCTCAACCTCTTTTTTTGCTTGTTCTTCTGCAATAGATTTTTGTTTTTGCTCTTCTTTCAATCTTTGTTCTTCTAATCTAGCTTGCTCTTCAGCCTCTATTCTTGCATTTTCTTCAGCTATCGCATTATTTTCCGATTCTTTTATTTTCTGCTCATGTTTTTCTCTAATCTCTTCCTCAATCTTCTCTATGCTTCTCTGAATTTCCAAGGTATAATCCTTATCCCAATCAAAATCATTGGCTTTAGTACTATATTGTATTTTCGCCACAGGTTTTTTAAAAAACATGGTATCTACATCGGGAAAAGATTCGAATAAAGTAACAAAAAATTCAAAATCTGGGAATGGCTCAAAATCAGGATGAGAAACAACTTCATCTGGAACTTTAGTATTGAAATTTACTATTTTAGTTACGTGGTTTCGTTTCGAGAAATAAAATTGATATTCGTGATTAAGTTCTAATACAAAATCGAATTTTCCATTACTACTTACACGTAGTTTATCTAATTCTTTTCCATCTTCATACAGAGTTATTAAGGCATTTTCGGTATTGCCCCATTCTACTTTAAATTTTCCGTAAGCAATAATTTTATCAGCTCCTTGCCCAATACTTGTTAAAGTAAATGTTAGAGCGATTAGTATGAATAGTAATTTTTTCAAAATCTAATTTTTATTTAGAAACTGTTTAAATTTTATCCCTGCCTCGCCGGCAGGCTTTAGTTCTATTATGCGTCTTTTTTGAAATATCATCGTTATTTTTTCTCCACGTAACGATGCTATGTGTCTCAAAAATGCCTTGGTCTTTCTTAAAAATACATCATAATATTCTCTTAAAACAAAACTTAAACAGTTTATTACAGTACGCATTATAAAATATATTGTTTACTACTAAAGTGTTTTTCTATGAATAAACTTACCTTTTGTGTTACTAAAGCCATCATTTATAGAATAAACTACGTCTGTATTCATTATAACAGTTTCAGCTGTTCCTTTAACCACTAATTCCGAATAAATAGTATTTTCTGAGTTTTGCATTTAGTTTTCAACTGAAATTATTTTCTCTGTATTTTGATTCTAAATTAGTAAATAGACATTAATCAATGGTGTCATTTATTATACAAATCTTTCTTATGCATATTTTTTGTCTCCTAAAATTCGCAAGTCGCAATGTAAGCCGCTTATTAATAGGAGTTTGTGATAATAAAACGAGTGCCGTGACTATCAAACAGTTAACTTTAATAGTTGCGGAATCAAGGTGTCTAGCAAATTAAAGATAATATAAAATAGATTCTGCACACTAACTTTTCAAGCAACTATCGCTAATGTCTCGTCATTAATTACGAAATTTAGGAATTAAACTCAATACTTCAATTATGGATATTAAAAACGCACGAACTAAAATTGTTGCTACCATAGGACCTGCAACGGCATCGAAAGAAAAATTACGTGAGCTAATTTTAGCAGGAGTTAATGTATGTAGATTGAACTTTTCACACGGTAAACATAGCGACCATTTAGAAGTAATAGCTAATATTTTAGCCCTAAACGAAGAACTTAATACGCATATTGCAATACTTGCCGACTTACAAGGTCCCAAGCTTAGAGTTGGTGAAATTGAGAATGATGGAATTATACTTGAACCAGATCATGAAATAGCTTTTGTAAATAAAGAATGCATTGGTACTACTGAACAGGTATATATGAGCTATCAGAAGTTTCCTGAAGATGTGAATATTGGCGATTTAATACTTATTGATGATGGTAAAATAAAATTAGAAGCTACTTATACTGATAAGAAGAGTACTGTAAAAGCAAAAGTAATTCATGGCGGAGTTTTATCATCTAAAAAAGGTGTGAATCTGCCAAGTACTAAAATATCCTTACCAAGTTTAACTGAAAAAGATTTAAAAGATGCCCATTTTGCTTTAGAACACAATGTGGATTGGTTAGCCTTATCTTTTGTTCGATCGGTTATAGATATAGCTGATTTAAAAGACATTGTAAAGAAGCATAAAAAGCATACAAGGGTAATTGCAAAAATTGAAAAACCTGAGGCTTTAAATGAAATTGATAATATTATTGATGTTGCCGATGGTATTATGGTAGCGCGGGGTGATTTAGGCGTAGAGCTGCCTTTTAAGCAGGTTCCTTTAATGCAAAAAATGATTGTAGAGAAATGCATTAAATATGCTAAACCAGTTATTATTGCTACTCAAATGATGGAGAGCATGATTACAAACTTTTCTCCTACACGAGCTGAGGCAAATGATGTAGCTAATGCTGTTATTGATGGTGCAAGCGCATTAATGCTAAGTGGTGAAACAAGTGTCGGAAAATATCCTATTGAGGTTATTAAGGCAATGAACGATATTATTTTATATACAGAAGAGAATGGCTATAAGTACTATCGCGTTCACGAACCATCAGTAATGAATCAAACTTTTATACCTGACTCCACTTGTGCAAGTAGCTGTACCATGGCCAGACAAGCCAGTGCTAAATCTATTATTGTTCTTACATACTCAGGAGCTACGGCATCAAAAATTTCGAGTCATCGTCCTGCAGCAAATATTTATGCCTTTACTCCAAACAAGGGGCTTTTACGACAAATGTCATTAATGTGGGGAGTTACAGTATTTCATAGTAAAGAGTTTGTTTTTACAAACGATGCAATTGAGCATACTATAAAAGCTTTAAGGGAACAAAACTATATTAATGACGATGAACTCGTTGTGCACGTGGGTAGCATCCCTTTAAATAAAAAGGGACAGACCAATATGGTTAAGCTCTCTTTAGTGTAAATGGGATACAGAAGTTAGAATATAGAATTTCAATGGTTCGCTAATAGTTTGTATATGGTTGATAATGTGCGCATTGTAAATGAAATGATATTCAGTACAACATTCTGTATGTTAAGGTATTATATTTTATCTCACTACCTGCCCGAATAAGACCGCCTGCCTGGCGGCAGACAGTGCGAGCTCATTACTTGTCCCGTTTTTCTCGTAATCTCAAAACCTGCCTACTGCAGGCAGGTATAACTATCTATTGTTTACTCATACACCCGTGAAGCTTTCTGCTCCAATAACATTAAATCGGTTAAGGTTATGGCAGTAATAGCCTCTAAAATTGGAGGAACACGTAAAGCAACACAAGCATCGTGTCGTCCTTGAATAACAAGTTCATCTACTTTCCCTTTTTCAAAGTTCATTGTTTGTTGCGCGATAGATATGCTTGATGTAGGTTTCACTGCTATTCTAAATACAATATCGTTACCATTTGTAATACCACCATTAATACCACCAGCGTGGTTGGTTTCTGTTTTACCATTCGCATCAATAATATTGTCATTATTTTCTAATCCGGTCATTCTGGAGCCTTGAAAACCGCTACCAAATTCAATGCCTTTAATTGCAGGTATGGCAAATACAGCATGACTTAATACTGATTCTACAGAATCCC
The DNA here is from genome assembly GCA_030620515.1 of Salinivirgaceae bacterium. GTDB lineage: Bacteria > Bacteroidota > Bacteroidia > Bacteroidales > SZUA-534 > JAUXEM01. The sequence continues at coordinate 25,191 of JAUXEM010000005.1, read as the reverse complement.
AAAAAGGTTCACCTAATCCAACCGGAATGCCTTTCACCGTACATTCAACTATACCACCAATGGAATTAAGATTTTCCATAGCTTTTTCTACAGCATGTTCAATATTAGTTGATCCACCAGCCTCGGTAAGCTTAGCAGTAATTTCAACATTTTTAAGTATTTGTTTAGCTACAACTCCTGCAGCAACCACACCAACAGTTAATCGAGCAGAAAAGTGTCCACCACCACGATAGTCATTAAAACCTCCATACTTAACTCTTCCGGTATAGTCAGCATGCCCAGGGCGTGGCGATGCCACTAAATTTGCATAATCGCCTGAGCGAGTATTCATGTTACGAAAAAATATTGTTATTGGAGCTCCTGTTGTTTTTCCTTCGAATACTCCGCTCATTATTTCTGGTAGGTCGGCTTCTTTTCTGGGAGTTGTTCCTTTTGCACCAGCACGCCGTCTTGAGAGGTCTGCTTCAAACGTTTCTTCTGTTATTGGTATTCCTGCCGGACAGCCATCTATAACAATACCGGCACCCATTCCGTGTGATTCACCAAATATTTGTGTTTTAAATAATCTACCGAAAGAATTCATGTTTTTTTAATTATTAATTAGTAATGTCCTCACCTGATTATTTCGGACTGGTAATTTACAATGAAAATTGTAATTAATTAACTTTCACGCCTAATGATTGTATATCGTTATAAAACTCTGTGTAAGTTTTGTTTACGCTCTCTGCTCCTGTTATTGTTATTTTATTTTCAGAATTTAAAGCTGCCAAAGTTAATGCCATAGCAATACGATGGTCGTTGTGAGCAAATACTTCTGCTCCTTGAATGCTTCCACCATGTATAATCATTTCATCTTGTTCAAACTCAATATGTATTCCAATTTTATTAAACTCTTGCTTTAACACAAGCCCCCTATCACTCTCTTTATGAGTAAGTCTGTGTACTCCATTAATCTGAGATATACCATCGCAATTTGCAGCCAATGCGGTTAAAACCGGAAATAAATCGGGACAATGAAGTGCATCGAAAACAAAAGGTTTCAATACTTTGGGTTTAGTGATTTTCACAGAATTAGCAGTTTTCTCAATTAAAGCACCCGTTTGCTCAATAGCCTTTAAAATAGCCATATCAGCTTGTGTTGAATTAGTACTTAATCTATTTACTGTAATTTCACCACCTATTGCTCCTGCCACAAGTAATCCAGCAGCTCCACTCCAATCGCCCTCAATAAAATATTCACCAGCCTTGTATTCCTGATTTCCTTCAATTGTAAATTCCGAATAATCGCTGTTGTGCTCAATCTTACCTCCAAATGATTTAATAGCAGCTAAAGTCATTTCAACATAAGGTACACTCATTAACTGATTCACTTTTAGCGTAGTAGATAAATTGCTTTTTGGCAGAGCAATTAATAAGCCTGAAAGAAACTGTGAGCTAATAGAGCCATTTACTTCGGCAAATTGGCTAGAAAATGGTCCTTGCACCATTATTGGCGGAAAACCATTGCTTGTTTCAAATTCAATACCAAGTTGCTTAAAGGTACTTTCCATGAATTCTGCAGGTCTATTCAATAAGGAGCCCTCGGCAACTAACCTTACTGGTTTGTTTGCCAAAGCTGCAATAGGCGCAAAAAGCCTTATGGCTAAACCTGATTCACCACAAAATATCTCATTGGGAAAAGTAAAGTTGCCCTTTTCAATAAGCACTGAGTCTTTATTTTCAGTTACTGTATAACCAAAATTGCGAGCTATATTGAGGCCTGCCTTTGCATCGTCGCAATAACTAGGATTAAGTATTTTTGTGCTACTATTGGTCATTACTGCCAAGGCGATAGCACGTTGCATAAAACTTTTTGATGCCGGAGCAAGTACTTCTCCGTTTATTGATGATGGAAATATTTCTTTAATCATATATTTAAGTAATAGCTTTATTGTACTGGTTATAAATACTTTAAAATATCATTAATTTCATTCTCACTTAATTGACCAGGAGCTGTTTCTCTAATATTATTTCCCCTAACAAAAGTAAAGGGTGCTCCCATTTTTAATGCTGCTATGCGAGTAATCATTCCTAATTCTCCCATACCTAAAGACACTATAGGTATCTTATTGGTATATAAGGCTACCAACCTAGCATTATCTGTTGGGTTATTAACTTTGCAAGCAAGCTTAACTATATCAGCTCCTTGTTTTAATGCATCTTCCACAATGCCGTTCAACTTGTCAGTGTCAGGTGTTAAGTCGTAATTATGATAAGATATTATTACTTTACAGTTTTTTAATTTGGCATAAGGTACCAGTTCATTGGTATATGATTGCTCCGATTCTATTTCAATGTCAACCCATTTTGCGCCAGCGTCAATGGCAGCTTTTAATAAAACTAAACGATCTGAATCACTCTTACCAACGGGACGACAAGTAGCTAATAAATTATGGTGACTAGAGAATAGTTTAGAAACCTCATTTGCAGTTAATCCAGTTTCTTCGATACGAATCTCAGCCATTTCAGCTCCTTCAATACTCTTTAGTATATTCTCAAGACCTTTTTCAGCAATAGCTCTACATAGCATATATAAATATTTTTGTCAAATTGTTTTATTCTATTCGTATTTTTAATTTTTATCGACTATAAGCCTATTATCTTTGAAATCAATCTATTGGTAGTGAAATGTTTTTTTTCTAAATACTCAATACTAATATCTCATTACTTATTATTAAAGTTCTACAGCTTTCAATTCGTCTAAAGATATTTCTTCAATGCGAACCTTGCCAATTCCTTCCATAAGAACAAAGTGAATAGCATTTCCTTCACGCTTTTTGTCCATATCTAAGGCAGATATAATAGCTTCTTTATCCGAATCAATACTAACGGGTAAATCCAAAGCTTTTAATAAGGTAATAATCCTATTATAATCCTTTTCAGATAACAATCCCCTATTTAAGGAGAGCTTAGCAGCTACTACCAAGCCAATACTAACAGCATTACCATGGGCAAGTTTTAGTGTTTTTTCAACTGCATGTCCAAAGGTATGTCCAAGATTTAATTTCCGGCGTTCTCCTTTTTCTTTTTCATCTCTATTAACAATATCAGCTTTAATATTAACAGAGTTAAATACAAGTTTTTCAATTACTTGGCTATCTAAGCTTAATGCTTTGCTTGAATTGTTCTCCAAATAAGAAAACATATTAGCATCGGCAACTAAAGTATGCTTTACTATTTCGGCAAAACCACAGTTTAAATCCTCTACGTCAAGTGTTTCTAGCATTTTAGGGTCGCATATTACAAATTTTGGTTGATTAAAAACACCAAGCATATTTTTGAAACCCAGAAAATTAACCCCATTCTTACCACCAACACTGGCATCAACCTGCGATAGTAAGGTGGTAGAAATAAAAGCAAAATCAATTCCTCGTAAATATATTGAAGCAACAAAACCAGCAATATCGCAAACAATACCACCACCAACGGCTAAAACAAAGGTGCTGCGGTCAGCTTTGTAGCTTAGTAATTGTTCCAAAATTGATGAAACGCTGTCTATATTTTTTATATTTTCTGTTTGTCCAATTTCAATTATCTGGTAATCGGAAAAATACTCTCCATATAGTTTATTTACCTTATTGTCGATAATAACAATAATCTGTTTATTGGGAAGGTATTTCTTATATTGTTTAAAATCTTCGCCAACCAATAGTAGGGAATCGGAAACAGAACCCTTAATGCCTAATTGCTGCATAATTGTTAATTGTGTGGATATATTGCTAAAGTATGAAAAAAGATAATATGATAGTACTCAGTCTTCAGTTCTCAGTCCACAGTGAAAATTGTATAAATAGAACTGCAGACTGAATACTGCCTACTAATTAATCGTCGTTCATAATTTTAGTTTGCTTATTAATTGATTCCTGGTGAATTGCCTTAAATAGCGTATTAATAAAGTCAATACTAAGTTCTCTATTTTCTCCTTTTTGAAGGGTTTTATTCAGAATCTCTTGCCATCTGTCAGGTTGCAGAATAGTAATATTATTCTCTTTCTTGAATTTACCAATGGTCTCGGCAATTTTCATTCGTTCTTCTATTATATTTAGAAGTTCATCGTCATACTTATCAATCTGTACCCTTAAATCTTCTAAAGTCTCAATAAAAGAGTTATTATCCGATACTCGATGACGAAGTACCAGCTTAGCTATTAATTTATCCAATTCAACTGGCGTAATTTGCTGTTTAGCATCGCTCCAGGCTTTATCGGGGTTGCAATGCGTTTCAATAATTAAGCCATCGAAATTAAGGTCGAGTGCTTTTTGCGATATTTCTTGAAGTATATCTCTACGTCCTGCAATATGACTAGGGTCGCATATCATTGGTATATGAGGCATTTTCTGACGTAGCTCAATTGGCAATTGCCATTGCGGCGTGTTACGATATCTGGTTTTATCAAAAGTAGAGAATCCACGGTGTATTGCTCCCACTTTAGATATACCTGCTCCCATAATTCGTTCAATTGCTCCTATCCAAAGCTCCACATCAGGATTTACCGGGTTTTTAATAAATACTGGTAGGTCAACTCCTTTTAAGGCATCGGCAATTTCTTGCATGGCAAAAGGATTTGCCGAAGTACGGGCTCCTATCCAAATTACATCTACACCATAACGCAATGCTTCATAAACGTGTTTTACATTGGCAACTTCGGTCGCAACTTTCATGTTCAGTTCTTTCTGAACAGTTTTTAGCCACTCTAAACCAATAGAACCTACTCCTTCAAAAGAATTAGGACGAGTACGAGGTTTCCATATACCTGCCCTAAAAAGACTTACGTTCATGTTTTTCAACTGTCGTGCAGTTGTCATTATTTGCTCTTCAGATTCGGCACTACAAGGGCCAGCGATAATTAAAGGACGTTCTGCTTTTTCCAGATTCCAGCCCTCGAATGGTTTTTTTAAGATTGAATTCATAGTAGTAATAGCTTATTTATTGTAAAACTCTTTTAATTTTATTCGATTTTTTAATTAAATCAGATACTTTTTCCGATTCATCGGATTCAATATGCTTTCTGAAACAGTTTAGTTTATCAATATAAGTATCTAAAACAGTAAGTATATTCTCTTTGTTTTGTTCAAAAATAGGTGTCCACATATCTGCTGAACTTTTAGCTAAACGAACCGATGAATCGAATCCACCACTAGCTAAGTCAAATATATGCTTTTCGTTTTTTTCTTTCTCTAATACTGTTAAAGCCAAAGCAAAAGAACTTAGGTGTGAGATATGTGAAACATAGGCAGCATGTACATCGTGACTACTACTGTTCATAAATACTACTCGCATATTCAAGGTGTCGTAAATTCTACGAACTTGAGCAACGGCTCTAATATCACTTTCTTCGGTATCGCATAATATTGTAGCTTTTCCATCGAAAAGTCCAGATATTGCTGCCCAAGGTCCAGAATGTTCTGTACCAGCCATTGGGTGACCAGCTACATATTGCTTTCGTTTAGGATGATATTTTACTAACTCATGTATGCCAGCTTTTGTAGAGCAAGTATCAGTTACAATCTGATTATCAATCATATCTAATACCTTTGGTAAGGTTTTTTTTGCTCCATCAACAGGTGTAGCAATAATTATTACATCGGCTTTTTTAACTGCTTCTTCCAATTTACAAAGCTCATCGACCAAACCAATACTTAAAGCTGCATTGGCATTAATTTTATTATTATCTACGCCAATAATATGGTCAACAAACTCTCTTTTTCTAAGATCAATAGCCATTGAACCACCTATTAAACCTAGTCCTATAATTGTTAAATTCATTTTATTCTTTTATTATGCTGTTTTTAAAACAATTTTTATTCTTTCAATGGCTTGATTTATAGTTTCCTCTGAACTACAGAGAGAAATTCTAGCAAATTTATTTCCATTGGAACCGAAAATTGTTCCTGGGGTTAGAAATACCCTTGTTTTTTCTAGGAAAAAATCGGAAAACTCAATAGCATTTTCATATTCTTTGGGGATTTTTGCCCAAACAAACATGCCTACTTGACTTTTATCGTATTCAGCTCCAAGTAAATCGAATAAATTCCAAACCAACTCGCGACGTTTTTTGTAAATGCGATTAATTGAATTATACCATTCCATTGAATTTTCAAGAGCCTTAACAGCAGCCATTTGAACAGGCTTATACATGCCAGAATCCATATTGCTTTTTATTTTCAGAATATTCTGGATAAACTCTTGATTACCTGCAACCATACCTACTCTAAAGCCAGCCATATTATGCGATTTACTTAAAGAGTTTAACTCTAAACAAACCTCATTAGCTCCATCTACAGCCAACATGCTAATAGGATTATCGTTAAGAATAAAACTATAAGGATTATCGTTGCAGATTAGAATATTGTGCTTTCTACCAAAATCAACCAATTGTTTATATAGCTCTAATGTAGCAGCCTTTCCAGTTGGCATATTAGGGTAATTTACCCACATAAGTTTTATATTATCTGCTGCAAGTTTCTCTAATTCGTTAAAATTGGGCAACCAGTTGTTTTCTTCTTTTAAATTATATTCAACTATTTCGGCTCCTACAATTTTAGATACTGAAGAGTATGTGGGGTAACCAGGATTTGGCACTAACACCCTATCACCAGGATTTAAGTAAGCCATACTAATGTGCATTATACCTTCTTTAGAACCTATAAGTGGCAATATATCAGATTCAGCATTAAGCTCAACATTATAAAAGTTTTTATACCAATCTGCATAGGCATTTCGTAATTCACTAATGCCTTTATAACTCTGATAACCATTTGTATTGGGTTCTTTTACTTGCTTCTGTAACTCTGAAATTGCATTAGCAGGTGGTTGCTGATCTGGATTACCAATCCCTAAATTTATAACCCTGCTGCCACTATTATTCATTTGCTCAATTTGTTTAAGCTTTTGCGAAAAATAGTATTCGTTAACCAAAGTGGTTCTTAATGCTGGTTTAATCATAATTATTGATTATGTATGGTGTCTAATGATTCTTTTGCTTTGTTGTATTCTCCTAGTATCTGAAAATCGACCAGTAAAGGTTTTATAGCTGTAATACTTTGCTGATATCTCTCATAATCGGTAAAGGAAAGGTCAACATAAAAGAAATATTTAAACTCTTTACCAATAATAGGCATCGACTGTATTTTAGTAAGATTTAAATCGTAAAAAGCCAAAACGCTTAATACTTGGGAAAGGCTTCCTTTGTGGTGAGGCAAGCTAAAACAAAGTGATGCTTTGGTACAATTCTCTTTGCAATTGTCTTTTGAATCTTTGTGTGTGAGAATTAAAAAACGGGTATAGTTTCGTTTGTTTGTTTCTATACCCGGAGCTAGTATCTCTAAATTATACATTTCAGCAGCTAAATCTGAGGATATTGCTCCTTTCCCGACTAGTTTCTTATCTTGAATTTTGCGAGCACTTAAAGCGGTATCACTCGATTCTACAAGCTTAATGTTTGGGTACTGTTTAAAGAATTTACGTGTTTGCTCAATTGCCATGTAATGTGAATGTACCTCAACTAAATCATCAATTTTTTGACCAGGCAATGCCACCAAGTTCTGTTTAATTCTAAGATACACTTCCCCAACTATTTTCACAGCCGACTCTCGCAAAAGTAGATAATTAGGTATGATACTACCAGCTACGGTATTCTCAATAGCCATCATACCATAATCAACGTCCTTATTTTCAAGTATTTCAATAATATTATCGAAGGTTTCACAAGGCACAACATCTATATTGTTTGCAAAGTAATTGCGAGTAGCTATTTCATGGAATGCTCCGTAACTACCTTGTATAGCGGCTTTTTTAAGTATTGTTTTAGTTTCTGTCATTTCACATTAGGGTAAAAAAAAACCCCGCTTAATAGCGAGGTTTTATATTTTTAAATACATTTTTCATGCACATATAAACCTCGCCTTATCTCTCCAGAAATAAAAATAGCAATAATAAAAAGAGGTATGTCCAAAAAATGTTGTCATCTGTCTAAAATATGTTTTGTTTAATTCAATACAAATATGATTGATATATTTTACAAAAAAAAATAAAACACACTAAAATTTCAGCAATTCTTAAAATATAACATTATGCAGCAGTAATATGATACTATTTAATACATATTCAGTATTATATATTTCATATCGCAACCTAACCTTAGCCAATTTATGTCAATTGTAGTGCAGCGAAGCAATCCCTTTCAGTTTAGCAAACCCCTACCATAGCATTACTATTACAACTCACAGGCGTGTGCCCATCAACAGACTGCCACACTCACCCATTAAATAATTTTATCACACAGCTAACTCTAGGGTCATTCGGCTTATAGCCAAATAATCATATCATCTGGCATGGGGTCATTCGGCTTCTAGCCAAATCCTTTCATATAATTAAAGGGTATTCAGCTTCCATTTGAATGAAAAAACGAGGCAAAATGCCTCGCGACCCAATAAACATTGGGCTCATTCGCAGTGACTCTTTCATGCACTAAATCTATAAATTAATTATTTAAAAAGTGAATAAGTGCAGGATTAACAATCTCAGGACGTTCATAATGTGGAACATGAGCAGCTTTTTCAACTGTCAGAAATTCACAATTAAGCACTTCTCTAATTTCTTTATTTCCTTCGTAAGGCAAAGTAACATCATGCTTCCCCCATATTAAAAGTACGGGTTTATCTAGTTTATTTAATTGTTCATAGGACTGCAAATTAATATCTTCCATATAATTATTCATAGTAGCAACTAAAGCTTTTTTAAATCCAATATATTGCATCTGTACTTTGTATTTACTTATCCAACCAGGAAAATTATCGGGCTCATAAAATCCACTCAGCTGTGATCGTTCTAACGCTAGACCAAGCATTGCATTTACCAGAAGTCGTCCAACAAAAGGTATTGTTAAAACTGTCATTTTCTCTCCCTCATGTGCTGGATCTATTAAAACAACCTTATCAATCCTTTCTGGATAAGCATTGGTAAAGTGGGTAACTATTATTCCGCCTAATGATAGACCAACAATATTAACCTTGTTTTCTATCTTTAAGGCACTTAACAAATCGTGAATTTGCTGAATATAAAACACTTTATCATATTTACCATCAGGTCGGTCTGAGAAACCACGCCCAAACAAATCAAATGAAATTACACGGTAACCTTTTTCTTTTAATTTATTATATGTAGGATTCCAAATATACATGGGTACAGAAAAACCATGAACCAACAATACCGTTTTTGCCGAATCAGGATTTGCAATTCGGTAGTGTGTTATACCTTGCGGTAACGCTATGAAACTTCCTGATGCATTTAGTCTTGCTTTATCATCAAGCTCTAAAACCTCTTTACTTAAAACGACAGGTATTGCCCATAAAACACAAAATATTAATATGGTTATTAATAAACCTCTTTTTAATTTCCTATTTTTCATAACTTATAATATTATATTTTTTGATATGATTAATTTCGCACTAAATTTCATTTTTGAAATGCAATTCAAAATATTAATTTATTGAGTTCACTACCAAAAATGTTAACGTGAATACTTTCCTAAAGCACATTAGAGCTTTATGTCTCACAATCAGTTAATTTACGCCACTCTAAATAGGGTACTGAGAAACGCAAAATAAGCTAATATTCTGGTACTTAATACTTGTCATTAAATGGCAAATTCAAGCTTTATTGCAACTACTATCTAAGAACCTTGCATTTGTCACTCAACTAAGTTTTTGTTAGCCCCTAATATATTTGCTTTGAGTTTTTTTGAATTTTCAGAGTACACTCTTAATTGCCATTTTTTGCATTTACGATAATAATACAACGCTTCCTTTATTTTTGTTTAAAGATAGCTTTTGTAAGACATATTTGCTCATAAATAGAGTAACACCTATTGGCATATGCTATTTATATACGGCCACTTGAACTACTAAAAGTTTGGGGTAAGCTGAAAATAAAAACAGAACCGCTACCTTTTTTAGATTTAACACTAATGTTTCCACCTAATTTTATGGCATAAGCTTTTGAAATACTAAGCCCTAGTCCAGTTCCACTAATATTTATTGAAAACTCATCATCTGCTCTTCTAAAACGTTTAAATATAATACTTTGAGTATCTATATCCATACCTATTCCAGAATCTTCGATATTAAAAATAAAATTATTTTGCTCAAAATTGGCTAAAATACTTACGTATCCGTTGGGAGTGAATTTAATAGCATTGCTTATTAAATTAGTAAATATCTGTTTAACTTTTACAGCATCTGTTTTAGTATTTAAGTTTGCTTTTGGAATTTTATTTTTTAGCTGAAGTTGAATTTGTTTTTTTTCTGCAATGGGTTTAAAAAAATCAAATATCTCATGCAATAGGTCATTAATATTAACAGTTTCAATATTAATATTTATTTGACCGGCTTCAATTTTTGATATGTCAATTATATCGTTAATAATAGATAACAGTTGTTTGCTACTATCCTGTATTATTTTAATAAATTGCTTTCTTTCATTAACGCTTATCTCATTATCTTCAAGCAATTCAGAAAAACCAAGTATACCATTCATCGGAGTTCTTATTTCATGGCTCATATTCGATAAAAATGCTGTTTTTAATCTATCGCTTTCTTCCGCTTTAATTTTAGATTTTTTTAGCATTTGTTCGTAATTGCGTCTTACAATTGATTGCCCAATAATATTACCAATGGCACGTAATTCATCTTTTTCTACTTTTTTCCATTTACGCCTTGTTTTGCATGAATCTACTCCAATAAAACCAATAACTTTACCATTATTTAAAAATGGCACGATTAATATTGATTTTATCCCTTCACGCTCAAATTCTGTTTTTTCAACAATTTGATCCTTACCTAACTTACTAACGTCTGGAATATCAATTATTCCAAGTTGTGTTAAAGTATTATAGTTCCAACTATAATCCTTTATCAATAAATTTTGTAATTCATCTTTATATGGTTCTATGCCAATGTTACACCACTCATGTGTGTTCGACATTGTTGTGTGACGATTAGAATACATAAATATATACGACCTAGCAACTAAAAGCCTTTGCCCTATAATACTTAGTGCGTAATCAATTTCAGAATCAATTTTAGATATCGAAATTGAAATAAACTTTGTGCTTAGCTCAGACAGGAGGAATTGAAATTCAGTAAAACGGCTAATTATTTTTTCATTTTTCTTTTTATCGCTTATATCTCTAACTACAGCTACTAACCATTTTTCTTCTTCAATCTCTGTATATTTCAATGAAACCTCAGCCCAAAAGGAGGACCCATCCTTTTTTAAAGCTTTCCATTCAAACAATTCAATATTACCATTTAGTGCATTCTGTATATGTGCCAGTGCTTTTTCTCCGGTAAAACCCTCCTTTGCACTACTCAACATTTCAACCGATTTACCAATAACTTCATGCTTTTTATAGCCATACATTTTAAGCATTGGGTCGTTAACATCTTTAACTATACCAGTTTGAGGGTGGTGAATAAAGATTGCTTCTCCAATTCCATTAATTATTCCCTTATAGATATTTTCTATATTCATAAATTACAGTTGTAAGCTATATGCAATTTAATAAAAATAATGACTAGTTTATTGACAGACTCTTAAAAATAGAAAGTTTGTTATTACGAGTTTAGTTAGCTTTTTTATTGATGTTCATTTCGGCTCCGCTCAATGAACGGAGGCATATCTATGAGGCTAGAAATACTTTTAAACAAGGTTCATTTGGCTTTCAGCCGAATGCTTCCGGCATTGCTTGGGTCATTCGGCTTCTAGCCGAATGTTTTCATTCACATAGCTAGAAGCGGCGTGACCCGCCAAACAAAAACAAAGCAATATCTCCAGTTAAGGAACTCTTCTAAATATGGGTCATTCGGCTTCAAGCCGAATAAAATAACAAAACGAGACAAGATGCCTCGTGACCTGCCAAGCAAGAGCTGCTAAAAATTAAACTTGTAAATTATTTTTTCTATATATGTTTCATTAGTATTTAATACACAATTTGGGAAATTAGCCTTATTTAGTGCATCGGGAAAGTTTTGTGCTTCAATAGCTATGGCGCAATATGGTACGAATGGAGTTCCTCCTTTTCCTTTCTCTACACCATCAAAATGCATTCCTGTATACACTTGAAGTCCAGGTTGAGTGGTAAACACTTCAATACTACGATTAGACTCCGGTTCAATTAATCGACAGGCAAAGGCTAATTCATTTTCCTTTTTATTTATAACAAAATTATGATCTAGGCCCTTTAGAGCCTTTATTGGTAAATAATTGCTTTGTGTCACATTTTCAATTTGTTTAGGAACGGTAAAGTCCATATCAGTATTTTTCACTTCCCAAATTTCACCTGTTGTAATTGAATTATTATCAGTTGGTGTAAATTGATTAGCATTCACTTCGAGTATATGCTCAAGTATATTACCATTTCCAGCTCCTTTTAAATTAAAATACGGGTGACTAGTTAAATTTACTACAGTAGCTTTATCTGTAGTAGCTTCAATATCAATTAAAAACTCATTTTTGTTATTTAAAGCATAAATAATATCAACCTGTAAGTTGCCAGGATAGTTTTCATCGCCATCGGGGCTTAAAAGAGATAATTTATATGCAGATGTATATCCATTTTTATTTATTGGATTAACTTCCCATAATTTTGTATTAAAGCCATTTGCCCCTCCATGTAGTTGGTTTTTTCCTTCATTAGGCTTCAATTTGTATTCATTCCCATTAATGCTAAAAGTACTATTTGAAATACGATTAGCTACCCTGCCACAAATTGCTCCAAAATAAGCATCGCCATTCAATATTTCTTCAATAGTATCATATCCAATAATAATATCGACAAACTCATCTTTATCTGGAATTTTAGCAGCTGTAATTTTACCACCTTGCGATATAAATTCTATTATAACCCCATTGTCATTTGTTAATTTATGTATCTTATTTTGAGTGTTTTCCATAGTTTAATTGAATAATAATTAGAAAGGGGGCTTAATTTGTAAAAGTAGTAATTAATAATAGATTGTTAGACCTACCTGCTGTAGGCAGATTATAGATTTTAGAATTGAAACCTGCCTGACGATAGGTTGACAAAAATCCTAATGTATTAATCATTAGATGTTTATATGTTTGTAAACTATGTATATAAATGCCTGATAATTAATATATTATAAATACCTAACGAACGGTTGAATTAACATAAAAAAAGAGACCGTCTCAAAATCAGGTTTTGGTTATTACCAACCCTCCCTGTATGCATCAGGTTAACCTTCATATAGGTATAATGAAGCAATCTGTTTGCATTGTTTATCAACAGATTGCTTCGTTCCCGATAATTCGGGACAAGCTATTATTTCTCACAAAAACTAAATATTCTAATTTTTTAGAGAGCCTCTTTAATTTAATTTAAAAAATTACCAGAATACTGTATAAAGTATTACAAGTATTATTAACATAATATAAGCACTAATATTGAATTTACTGCCTGTTGCAAAAGTTTCTGGTAATAAAGGAATGGCTTTAGGATCATCGTCGCCCTTTCCAGTATTTAATGATACACCCACAATAACAACCATAGTAATTAGAAGAGTATACAACATTTGATCTAAGAAAGGCATTTCGATAGGAAGGAATTTCAATGCTAAAGCAATTGGTATTGAAGAAAGAACGCCAATAATTGCTCCTTTTACATTTGTTTTTTTCCAAAAAAGGCCCATTAAGAATACAGCTAAAATACCAGGACTTACAACTCCTGTATATTCTTGTATATATTGAAACATTTGAGGTATAGAACCCATTGAATTTGCTAAGGCTGTAGCAATAGCCAACGCAACTAGCACTGTAATTCTACCTGTTTTAACTAATTGTTTATCGCCAGCACTTTTATTAATATAAGGTTTGTAAATATCCATAGTGAAAATAGTAGAAGTTGAATTTAGCATAGATGCTAACGACGACACAATAGCTGCAGAAAGTGCTGCTACTACAAGTCCTTTTAACCCTGTTGGGACAAATTTGCCAATTAGCCAAGGGTAAGCATGATCGTTATTGGCACCAACAGCATCTGAAAACATACTACCAGCTTCAGCTATATTCTCCTGATACATTACATAAACAATAATTCCAGGTACTACTACTATTAAAGGAATAATAATTTTTAAGAATCCGGCAAATGCAATACCACGTTGAGCCTCTTTTAGTGATTTAGCTGCTAATGCACGTTGAATAATGTATTGATTAAAACCCCAGTAATATAAATTAGCAACCCACATACCACCAACTAATACAGCTATACCTGGTAAATTGCTAAATTCAGGATTATCCTTTTTAAGAATCATATGAAATTTTTCGGCTGCAACATCATAAACATGAGCCATACCATTAAAAGCATTACCATCAGGTGTAATATGGTTTAAAGCAATTATAGTTGTTACTAAGCCACCAATTACTAAAAGTACTACTTGAATTACGTCAGTCCAAGCTACAGCTGATAAGCCTCCCCATACAGAATAAGCAGCAGCAAATAAAGCTAAACCAATCATGAATGGTACAATACTTGCACCATCGCCAATTCCTAAAATAGTATCTAAAGCTTTACCTCCTAAATATAATACCGATGTAAGGTTTACAAAAACAAATAAAGCTATCCAAAATACGGCAAGTATGGTTTTTAATGAAGTATTAAAACGTTTCTCTACAAATTCGGGAATTGTATATAAGCCTTGCTTTATAAAGATTGGCAAGAAATACTTTGCAACAATTATTAATGTAATTGCTGCCATCCACTCGTATGAGGCAATTGCTAAACCCACTTTAAATCCGGAGCCTGACATACCAATAAATTGCTCGGCAGAAATATTGGCTGCAATCAGCGATGCACCTATTGCCCACCATGGTAGTGTTTTACCTGCTAAAAAATAATCCTCAGCTGTTTTTTCTTGCCCTTTTTTATTTCGTGACACGAATAAGCCTACCGATAATATAACTATTGCATAAAGTGCAAAGATAAGGTAATCCCAAAATCCAAAATTTTCATTCATCCGTTTATATTTTAATTTTTAATGTTACGTATGGAACCGCATAATGCAAAATAATAATTGTTTCCGAAACAAGTTTGGAACAAGCTGTGTGTATGTAATAATTATTTTAATCATGCTTGTTTCATAATAAGTTATTTATTGTTAATTAATGAGCTTTAAATTATTAAATTAACTTTACAAAAAGTATTAAACATATTTCCTTTTGGTTAAAAAGCTACCTGTATAATACTTTGAGAATTTTTAAGTGGACTCAGACACTGATTTTTATTGCACATATTAAGTAGTTTTAATAAAAAGCCAAAACCATCTCCAATAACTATAACTCAACCTTTATAGCGCCTTTTGAACGAATAGACAGTTTATAACATTTCCCTTTTCCAAATACATGTTCTAATGTTGAAATATATTCATCTATTTTATTATTTGGAACAAACGCTTGAATGGTACCTGCAAAACCACCACCATGTACTCGCCATGCACCATGTCCATTCAATATTAAATCGCTTAATCCTAGAGCCAAGGCTATTCCTTGTTCCTTAGTATTATGCGCTGTAAATATATTCTGGTTATACATGTATGAACTATAACCTGAATCAATAACTAATTTTAAGAATTCATTAAAGTCGTTTGTTTCCAATGCTTTTACTTGATGTACTACACGCTGATTATCTCGTTGAAAGTGAATAGATCTTAGCAATGCTCTATCTCCAACTTTAGCTCTAATTTTTGGTATTTTTTCAATAACCTGCTCTGTTGATATTTCGCGAAGTACATTTTTACCTAATTCCTTTGCAACTGAACACATTTCAATGGGTAACGAAGCATATTCATCATTTAGCTTAGCATGATCTCCTCCTGTGTTGGTAATAATAAGTGAATATCCAGTTTTTTGAAAATTAAAATCGAGTGATTTTACTACGGGGTTTTCCTTGTCTTTAAAATCGATAGTAATAAAACCACCTACTGAACAAGCTGTTTGATCCATTAAACCGCAAGGCTTTCCGAAAAAGTTATTTTCAGCCCATTGTCCAATTTTTGCAATTTCAACAGCACTTATTTTACCATTATTATACAAGTGGTTTAAAATTGCACCAATAAGTACCTCGAACGAAGCCGATGAGCTTAAACCTGATCCATTTGGAACCTTACCATTTATGCAGGCATCAAAACCACCAATTTCGTAACCCAGTTCTTTCATTCTAGCATTAATACCTTTTACTAAAGATTTTGAGGTATAAAATTCAGATTCATTAATAGTTAAGTCATTTAAACTTACTTGAAATTCTGAATACCCATCTGAATTAATTCTAATAACGTTTGCATCATTTTTAGATACTACAGCGATATTATCAATATTTACGGCTCCAGCTAATACCCTGCCTAATTGGTGATCGGTATGATTCCCACCTATTTCTGTTCTGCCAGGTGAGCTAAATAATTCAACATTTTCCGATTTATACATTTCCGAAAACTGCTGTACTAATTTTGTATATCTTTTGACTTGTTCGGCTATAACAATTTCATTTGAACCATATAACTCTTTAAATATCGGGCTTTGTCCACCCTTTATGTTTTCTAGTATTTTATTTATTGTTGGCATAAAAAAAGTATTTAATGAAATCTTAAAATCTGTTATTTATTAGTTCTATAATTCTGTTCCCATTTCCATGCAGATAAAGTCATTTCATCTAAGGATTTCTCCGCTTTCCATCCCAGTTCATTATTTCCAATAGTTGTATCGGCCCAAATTTGAACAATATCACCAGCTCTGCGTGGTGCAACTTTATAATTTAGTTTGTTCCCAGATGTTTTTTCAAACGACTTAATCACTTCAAAAACAGAAAAGCCATTGCCTGTACCAATATTAAACATTTCATAGCTAGCTTTATTTTTTCCACTAATCATACGTTCAATAGCAATAATATGAGCCTTAGCCAAATCAACTACGTGTATGTAATCGCGAATACACGATCCGTCAGGTGTTTCGTAATCATCACCAAATACACTTAATTGTTCACGTAATCCGTAAGCTGTTTGTGTTACAAAAGGCATAAGGTTGGCAGGTACACCAATAGGTAATTCACCTATTAAACCAGAATGGTGAGCTCCAATAGGATTAAAATATCTTAAAGCTATACCTTTAATCTTAGCACCACTAGCAATAGTATCTTTAAGAATACTTTCGTTTACCTGTTTGGTATATCCATAAGGTGATTCAGCTGGTTTAATAGGAGCATTTTCAGTAACCGGTAATTTGTCGGGTTGACCATATACTGTGCAAGAAGAAGAAAATACAAAATTTTCAATTTCATATTTTTTCATTCCTTCTAATAAATTTAGCATAGTAACTAAATTATTTCGGTAGTAGTGCAAGGGTACTTTAACCGATTCGCCAACAGCTTTTGCTGCTGCAAAATGAATAATACCTTGTAAATCTTTGTTTTCTGCTAGAAATTTATCTAGCTTATTTTGATCGAGTAAGTCAAATTCATAAAATTTTGGTCGAGTTCCAGAAATTTCTTCTATGCTATCAATTACACCAGATTCAGAATTCGATAAATTATCAATTATGACTACTTGGTATCCTTTATTAATTAATTCGACAGTAGTGTGTGAACCAATGTACCCAGTTCCGCCTGTTACTAATATTTTCCCTTTCATATCATAATTATTTTGCAAGCTTATTTCTTTTTATAATGCTTTAAAGGTAATTCTTTTAATCTAGCAGCACTTTGTTCAGCTGTAATATCGCGTTGAGCATTGGCCATCATTTCGTAACCAACCATAAATTTTTTTATTGAAGCCGATCTTAATAATGGCGGATAAAAATGCATATGTAATTGCCATTCAGGATGATCATATCCATCAGTGGGAGCTTGATGTAAACCTGCTGAATATGGAAAAGATACCTCAAACAAATTATCATATTTTATTGTGAGTTTCTTATAAATATCGGCAAAATCTAATTTTTCCTGTTCAGTTAATTGATTAATATTCTGAATATTTCTTTTGGGTAAAATCATGGTTTCAAAAGGCCATAATGCCCAAAAAGGAACTAGTGCTACAAAACTGTTGTTCTCAACTACTATACGTTCTTGTTTTATTATTTCAGAATCTAAGTAGTCCACTAATAAAGCTTTTCCATGCTTATTATAATATTCCAATTGAGAATTACACTCTTTATTAACTTCATCGGGAATAGATGATTGTGCCCAAATTTGACCGTGAGGATGAGGGTTGCTACAACCCATTATACTTCCCTTATTTTCAAATATTTGAACATGGTTAATGAAATATTTTTTTCCAAGTAAAACGTATTGTTCTTGCCACAAGTCAACTACTTTTTTAATGTCATCTACTTCCATTTCGGGAACAGTTAAACTATGGTTGGGCGAAAAACAAATAACTCTGCTGATACCACGTTCAGCTTTTGCTTGAAAAAGACCTTCATTTAATTCTCCTTCAGGTGTATCTTCAAGCAGAGCACTAAAATCGTTTTTAAAAACAAAAGTTGATTTGTAATTGTCGTTAGTTGGTCCTGATGCACGTTTATTTCCTGGGCACAGGTAGCATTCTGAATCATAACTTGGTCTTTCTTTTTGAGATACCTTTTCTGTTTGTCCTTGCCAAGGTCGCTTTGCTCTATGTGGTGATACCAACACCCATTGTTTTGTTAATGGGTTAAATCGTCGGTGAGGATGTTCACTGTAATTAATCATTCTGACTAAATTTTATTATGCGCTCATTGATTGTAATATCTTCTGAGTTTTTGAATTTGTAATAAAATGCACCTTTTTTCGATTCAGAAGTATCCTTCTTATCTAAGCGTACTATGGCATTTAATGAAAGAATTTTTTTTCGGAAATTGCCTGGATCAAATTCCTTTTGAAAAATAGAATTATATAATTGCCTTAACTGCGTAATTGTAAATTCTTGAGGCAATAAATCACGACCAACTAGGTGGTAGCTCGCCTTTTGTCTTAAAAATTCAAGTGAGTTTTGCGCAATTTCATTATGGTCAAAAATTAAATTTGGTATTGAATCAACTTTTTGCCAAAAAGCACCATGCATATTAACCAAATCAATATTATGTTCTACAATTTTAATTAAGGCATTAAAACTTACTGTAATAACTCTACCGCCTTCATCTCTTTTTGGTTTTGAAAATATTTTAACTTGTTCTATTTCAACATTAGATAAACCAGTTAGTTTTTTTAGAACTCTATAAGCAGCATTTTCCACCGATTCATTGTCGTTTACCCAACCCCCTACTAAGGAAATATTTCCTTTATAAGGATCAATATTTCTATTGAAAAGTAGTATTTTAAGAATACCGTTTTCGTAACCAAATATTGAGCAGTCAACCGAAATTAGTTGCTTTGATTGTTTATTATAGGCTTTATTAAGCATATTCAAAATTTACAGTACAAATATAAAAGTATTATTTACTTTTAAAAAACATTTGTTTTTTTTATACTGATATCCTCCTTAATTAATTTCAAATCAACTGAACCTGTGGGCGTAACTTGAAGTATAGCGAGTTTTAATGTATGCTTTGTAATATTTAAAGGTGCTACCTTTATTGCGAAACATGAAACTTTTCCATTTCAAACCATATTTAGTGCTTGCAAGAAAACTCAGTCTCTGAAAAGAAAGCTTAATTTTAAGGCTTGCTAAGCTGATAAATTAGGAGTTTACTTTCGTAAAAAATCAATTTTAAAGCAAGCGTATCCTGCCTTGGCGGCAGGCAGGCTGACTTATTCGGTCAGGTAGTGAGACAATAAATAACATGCTGATAATATGTATGTTAGCAAGAATTTCTAATTTTACATAATGTTATTATTGTCAACTAGATACAAAAACTTAACGAACTATTGAAGGATGAAAAAATGAAAATATATTGTCAACTTCTATTGAAATGACAACATATTTTCAATTTTTTAAAAGCGAGATCCCTACACTTGCTACTTGCTACTTTTTTTCTTTGCAATATCTTCTAACATATCAGTTGTAAGTGATTTTGGTCGCTCAAGTGGATACATTAAAGCTCTGTCCCAAATAATATTTGATAAAACACCTAATGCTCTTCCTACACCAAACATTACAGTATAAAAATCAAAATCTTTAATGCCATAATGCCATTGTATCACTCCTGACTGGGCATCTACATTAGGCCATGGATTTTTAGCTTTACCTTGTTCAACTAAAATATCGGGAACAACTTTATAAAGCATGCTTACATATTTAAATGTTTTGTCGTCTGGTAGGTGCTTCAAACAAAATTGGCGCTGAGCTTCATAACGTGGATCAGTTTTACGAAGTACTGCATGACCAAAGCCAGGAATAACCTGCCCACTATTCAAAGTTTCCCAAACAAATTTCTTCATTAATTCTTCGGTTGGTTCAACACCATCCAGTTTTCTAATAACATCTTGTAACCATCGTAAAACCTCTTGTGTAGCCAAACCATGCAGGGGGCCTGCCAAGGCATTTAAACCCGCAGAAAGAGAATAATAAGGATCGGCAAGAGTTGATGATACTAAGTGGGTAGCATGTGCCGAAGCATTACCTGATTCGTGGTCAGAGTGCAGTAAGAAATACAATCTTGCAAGGTCATCGTATGGTTTCTTTTGACCCATCATATGAGCAAAATTTGCTCCAATATCTAATGAATAATCTGGTGGAATTAAAGTATCATTTCTATATTTCATTCTATAAATATAGGCTGCAATGGAAGGTAACTTAGCAATAATCTGAATAGCATCATCATAGGTTGGTTTCCAATAATCGGTTTTATCCATACCTCTATCATAATATCGCACAAATTTAGATTCACGTTGCATAGCTAATACAGCTCCAGAGAACATTGTCATTGGATGTGTGTCTCTTGGCATTTTACGCAGCAATTCAATTACATACTGAGGAATAATTTTTTTAGTACTAAATTCATCTCTTACAGCAATAGATTCTTCTTGGGTAGGAATATCGCCAGTTAGTAGTAACCACCAAAAAGATTCAACGCAAGGATATTCAGCACCTTCTGATTTAGGTAATTTCTCTAAAACTTCTGCAATTGTGAATCCACGAAAACGAATTCCTTCATTTGGGTCTAAATACGAAATGTCAGTAACAAGCATTTTAACACCTCTACCACCTCCAATAGCTTGACCTATAGTAACATCTCCTAATGTTACATCGGCATGATCTTTTAATAATTTTGCAGTTCTTGGACGATGTTCTTCTATTTTTTGAGCTAATCTCTCTTTAAGCAATGACATATCTTTCATATTTTAACTATTGTTTTTTTTAACTACATATTTTCAATTATCTCATCTCCAAATTCACTACATTTTAGTAATGTGGCACCTTCCATTTGGCGATGAAAATCGTAGGTGACACGTTTTCTTGAAATACCACCTTCTATACCTTTTACAATTAAATCGGCAGCCTCTTGCCATCCCATGTACTCCAACATTAATACACCTGAAAGAATTACTGATCCAGGATTTACTTTGTCAAGATTTGCATATTTGGGGGCTGTACCATGGGTTGCTTCAAAAATGGCATGACCAGTCACATAATTAATATTTGCTCCAGGTGCTATTCCAATACCACCAACAATTGCAGCTAGTGCATCTGAAATATAATCACCATTCAAGTTCATGGTAGCAATAACAGAATACTCAGCAGGACGAGTTAATATTTGTTGTAAAAATGCGTCAGCAATAACATCTTTAACAATAATTTCGCGTCCATCTTTTTTAATAATTTGCCATGGTCCACCTTCGTAATCAACAGCTCCAAATTCATCTTTAGCTAATTGGTAACCATAATCGCGGAAAGCACCTTCGGTAAATTTCATAATATTACCTTTGTGCACAATTGTTACAGAAGGTTTTTTATTGTCAACCGCATATTTAATAGCTGCTCTAACTAATCGCTCAGTACCTTGTTTAGAAGTTGGTTTAATACCTAAAGATGAAGAATCAGGAAAACGAATATTTTTAACACCCATTTCTTCAATTAAAAATTTCTTTACTTTTTCAACTTCATCGGTACCATTCATCCATTCAATTCCGGCATATATATCTTCAGAATTTTCACGAAATATTACCATATCGGTAGTTGTAGGATCTTTTACTGGTGAAGGAACACCATCGTAATAACGAACAGGTCGCAAGCAAGTATATAAATCAAGTTTTTGGCGCAATGCTACATTTAGTGAGCGAATACCACCTCCAACAGGTGTTGTTAATGGTCCTTTAATGGCTACCAAATATTCTTTAATTACATCCAATGTTTCATTGGGTAACCACTCTCCTGTTTTATTAAAGGCTTTTTCACCTGCAAAAACCTCTTTCCATTCAATTTTTTTTGCGCCACCATAGGCTTTTTCTACTGCGACATTTAAAACTTTTACCGATGCTGCCCAAATATCTGGTCCAGTTCCATCCCCCTCAATAAAAGGAATGATAGGATTATTAGGAACATTTAGCTTACCATTTTTAATTGTAATTTTTTGTACTGTCATAAGTATTATATGTTTGCCTGTTTACGTATTAGATTCAAAGCACTTCCGGCCTTAAACCATTCTATCTGTGTATTATTATATGTATGATTAACCTGAATATTTTCCGAGTTTCCATCGCTATGAATTATTTTCATTGTTAATGATTTACTTGGAGCAAATTGAGTTAGACCAATAATTTCAAATGTATCGTCCTCTTTAATTATATTGTAATCGTTTTTATCGTTGAAAGTTAAACCAAGCATTCCCTGCTTTTTAAGGTTAGTTTCGTGAATACGAGCAAATGACTTAACTAAAACTACTTTTACGCCTAAATTACGCGGCTCCATTGCTGCATGTTCTCTAGACGAGCCTTCACCGTAGTTTTCATCGCCCACAACAATTGTAGAAATGCCTTTAGCTTTATATGCTCTTGCTAATTCTGGAACCTTCATAAAATTACCAGTTGCTATTTCTTTAACCGTGTTGGTATTGCCACTATAAGCATTTACAGCCCCAATTAATAAATTTTCAGAAATATTGTCTAAATGACCTCGATACTTCAACCACGGACCTGCCATACTAATATGGTCGGTTGTACATTTTCCTTTTGCCTTAATAAGTAACTTTAATCCTTTATAGTCATTACCATCCCATTCTTTAAAAGGAGTTAATAGTTGTAATCTATCACTTTTGCTACTTACACTTATTTCTATTCCATCTCCTGTTGTTGGCGGAGCTAAAAATCCTGGATCTTCAACATCAAAGCCTTTTGCAGGTAACTCTTCACCATTAGGCTCATCTAATTTAACCATTTCTCCATTTTCGTTTTTCAACGAATCGGTCATTGGGTTAAATGCTAATGAACCAGCCACAGTAAATGCAGTTACCAATTCAGGTGATGCAACAAAACCGTGAGTATTTGGATTGCCATCGTTACGCTTCGAAAAATTTCGGTTAAAAGAGGTAATAATACTATTTTTACGCTCTTTATCGTCAGTATGCCTGTTCCATTGACCAATACATGGACCACAAGCATTAGCCATTATAATACCACCTATTGATTCAAAATCAGCTAACAAACCATCTCGTTGAGTTGTGAATCTGATTTGTTCTGAACCTGGAGTTACTACAAACTCACTATCTACCTTAAGGTTTTTAGCACTTGCTTGTCGTGCAATAGAAGCTGCTCTGGTTAAATCTTCGTACGATGAATTTGTACATGAACCTATTAAACCAACCTCAAGCTTTTCTGGATAATTATTTTCTTTTATATACTTTGCAAATTGTGATAATGGTGTAGCAGCATCAGGAGTAAAAGGACCATTAATATGTGGTTCAAGCTCCGATAAATTAATTTCTATTAGCGAATCGTAGTACTTTTCTGGATTTTCAAGAACTTCTTTATCTGCCATTAAATCAGCTTTGGCTGTATTCGCTAATTCGGCAACTTCTGTTCGTCCTGTAATTTTTAAATAATCGGCCATTTTATCGTCGTAAGCAAAAAGCGAAGTAGTAGCTCCTATTTCTGCTCCCATGTTACATATTGTGCCTTTACCAGTAGCTGATAATGAATCGGCTCCCTCGCCAAAATACTCCACAATACAACCAGTTCCTCCTTTTACAGTAAGTAATCCGGCTACTTTAAGTATAACATCTTTTGCACTTGCCCAGCCTGTTAATTGCCCAGTAAGTTTTATTCCAATTAATTTAGGCATTTTAAGTTCCCAAGACATTCCAACCATTACATCAACAGCATCTGCACCACCAACACCTATGGCAACCATTCCTAATCCACCTGCATTAACAGTATGCGAATCGGTTCCAATCATCATTCCACCAGGAAAAGCATAGTTTTCAAGAACTACTTGATGAATAATACCTGCACCAGGTTTCCAAAATCCTATTCCATATTTTGCCGACACAGACTTTAAAAAATCATAAACTTCATTATTTTCATTTAAGGCCACTTTTAAATCTTCAGAGGCACCTACATCTGCTTGAATAAGGTGATCGCAATGCACTGTTGATGGTACTGCTGTATTCTCTTTACCTGCATTCATAAACTGCAATAAAGCCATTTGAGCAGTAGCATCCTGCATTGCAACTCTATCAGGATTAAACAATACATAATCTTTACCTCTATGGAACACGCGATTTCCTAACTCTGGCGAAAGGTGCGCATATAATATTTTCTCACTTAAAGTAAGAGGTTGCCCAATTACTTTTCTAGCATTTGCAACTTTTAAAGAGTATTCTTTGTAGAATTTCTGAATTACTGATAAATCGAAAAGCATATATTAATTGTTTTAAAAAATTATTTTTCAATTTTTATTGGTTCATTTGGCTTTATATTAAAGACTTAACAATAATCAAAACAACCAGTTTTTAAAAATGTTTAAATATTTTAGTATATAATTGAAATTAGAAAATTTGAACTAAATTATTATAGTTAATTTGAATAGTCAAATACATTACTATTTGTATATATACTACCTATTTAGTGTCAGCAAGAAAACTCCTTGTTTTTGAATGTCTTTAGCAAAAAACGTCAAAGACAAGGCTTTCGAAGTTTTGAAAATCAATGAGTTCACTTTTGTGAATGACTGTTTT
>JAUXEM010000073.1 GCA_030620515.1 Salinivirgaceae bacterium | reverse complement strand
GTTTCATTCGGCATGATTGGCGCAAGCCTTTCTGGTGTTACATTCATATCGGTGCCCGGTTGGGTGGGAACCAGCCAGTTTTCTTACCTGCAAATGGTATTTGGTTATATTTTAGGATACATTGTGGTGGCTAATATATTACTTCCGGTATACTATAAGCTAAATCTTACCAGCATTTATACCTATCTTGAACAACGATTTGGGAAAGTATCATACAAAACTGGAGCTGCTTTTTTCTTATTTAGCCGAATTATTGGAGCCTCGTTCCGTTTATTTTTAGTAGCCAACGTGTTGCAAATTACGGTTTTCGATGCATGGAATATTCCTTTCGGACTAACCGTGGCATTAACAATTGCACTAATTTGGCTATACACGTTTAAAGGAGGTATTAAAACCATTGTGTGGACTGATACTTTGCAAACAACATTCATGCTATTGGCAGTAGGATTCAGTATATATTATATTTCGCAAGCAATGGAGCTTAATCTTAGTAGTATGATTAGTGCTATTCGCGAAAGTGAGCTGTCAAAAACATGGTTTCTTGATAATCCTAAAGAGAAAACATTTTTCTTAAAGCAATTTTTGAGCGGTGCATTCATAACAATTGTTATGACTGGTTTAGATCAAGATATGATGCAAAAAAACCTCAGCTGTCGTAACCTAAAAGATGCACAAAAAAATATGTATTGGTACGGAGCTGCATTTATTCCAGCAAATATTCTATTTATGTCGCTGGGTCTATTGCTTTATCTCTACGCTGCAAAATTTAACATTACATTACCTGAACAGTCCGATAATTTATTTCCTCTTATTGCCACCCAAGGGTTTTTAAAACCAATTGTTGGCGTATTTTTTATTCTAGGATTAATTGCCGCTGCATACTCTAGCGCCGATTCAGCGCTTACTGCACTAACAACATCGTTCAGTATCGATATTCTTGATATACAAAAACGAAACCTATCTAAAAAACAAAAAGAAAGAATAAGAATATCTGTTCATTTGCTTATATCAATTATACTAGGACTTGTTATAATAGCTTTTAAAGCACTTAACAACGAAAGTGTTATTAGTGCTTTATTCAAATTTGCTGGCTATACTTATGGTCCACTATTAGGGTTATACGCTTTTGGTCTGTTTACTAAGTATAAGGTAAATGATAAACTTGTTTGGCTTATAGCAATTTTATCACCCGTACTTTGCTTTCTTATTAATACATATAGCGAACAGATTTTATTTGGATACAAGTTTGGGTTCGAAATGCTAATGCTAAATGGTCTTATTACATTTTTAGGCTTACTATTAATTAGAAAAAAATAATTTTTAATTTTATAACGCAACCTATTTCTAAAAGGCTCCGTCTTGTGATCGGTGTATATAATGTGAATTATAAACCCTTAAAATTGTCCATTTTTTTGAAGGATATTGAACTTTTAATAAAGGCTTGTAAGAAAAACAAGCCTGATGCGCAAAAGAAATTATACGAGCATTTATCGGGTAAAATGTTTGGTGTGTGCTTGCAGTACGCCAAAGATTACACCGAAGCTGAGGATATTTTACAAGATGGTTTTATAAAAGTATTTACTAAAATATCACAATTTAATTTTAAAGGTTCTTTTGAAGGTTGGGTTCGACGAATAATGGTGAATTGTGCCTTAGAGCGATTCAGAAAGCAAAATTTACTTTACACTGTTTCTGAAATTCAAGATTACGACAGTAAATTAGTTGCCGATGATGTAATGGCAGAGCTTTCAAGTAAAGAACTATTAGAATTGATTCAGCTCTTATCACCACAATACAAAACAGTATTTAATCTGTATGCTATTGAAGGATACTCACATAAAGAAATTAGTGATATGCTAAAAATATCGGTGGGTACTTCAAAATCGAACCTTTCAAGAGCAAGGGTAATTCTTCAAGGAAAAGTAGAAGCTCTTTACAGTGAAAAAAAACAAAATGTAAAATTAGTAGTGAGATAAAAATATATGACAGTACATTCTGATATAGATAATATTTTTAATGAAGGTCTGAACGATTACTCAGAAAAAGCCCCCGCTTTTATTTGGGACAATATTAATCAGGAACTCAATAAAAAAAGAAATAAAAAAAACCGCAACATTCTATATGCTTTTGCAGCAAGCATTGCTCTATTGCTTTCGTTTGGGTCAGGATATTTATTCACAGATTTCAATACAAATCGAATTGCTGAAAATGACACAAAATCAGTAAACATTGAATCAAAGCAAACAAATACTAGTGAAATAATTTTAATACATAAAAAAACTCATTCAAACAACGAACTAAGCCCAATTAACAAAAGCAACATAGGAAAATCGAATATTAAAAAACCTTTAAAACAAAAATCTATTGAGAAACAAACCAAGCCAAAGAATAAATCGAATTCAAAAATAAAAAAAGCAAGTTCTTCAGGTATTTTATTACCACCAGTTTTTGCTGAAGCTAATAATTACAATGAATCACGAACCTCGTCTATTAAAAATGAAAAAACTACAACTAATAATAAAATTGAGCTACTAACTAGCCTTGAACTAAAACAAACATTACTTACTACCAATAAACCTGAAAAGGATTTAGTTTACGAAATTCGACTTTTACCTTTACTACCTGAACCAACAACAATACACACTACTACTGTACATAAGCAATGGTCAGTTGGATTAAGTGGCACTCCTTTATTGAGTTATAGGCATGTTCAAGATATAGAAAACGAAACCTATGCTGCTTCTGCAAATACATCAGGACTACAACAAAACTATGAGAATGAAAGACCACTAGTTTCTTATTCTGCGGGAGTAAATATTAATTATAAATTTGCAAAAAGATGGAAAATACAGTCAGGTTTTTATATGTCAGAAACTGGGCAAGTAATTAATAATATCGATTTAGCACAAGCACCATCATCAATATACAATTATGATTCAAATGCTGAATACATAATAAATTCATCGGCTGGTAATATAAAAATTAAAGGAAATTCCGAAAGCTTATACAATTATGCTAACAGCAACGAAAGCTATAACTATTACAGCAGTAAAGATGCTTTAGATAGATATGGTGCAGAATTGGATCAAATAGAAAAATCTACTACAACAGCAGAATTTATACAGACACTAGAATATTTTGAAGTACCTGTAGTTTTAGCATACAAATTAGTTGACCGAAAACTTGATGTAAATATTTCAAGTGGAGTTAGCGCAAACTTTCTGGTTAACAATACTACTTATTTGCGTAACAATAACGATAGACAAGATATTAATGCAGAAGTAGAGGGAATAAAATCAATGAACTATTCTAGTATTATTGGCTTTGGACTTGAATACCCTTTAATTGAACGACTTCTTTTAAATCTTAATCCCACATTTAAATATTCCATTAACTCAGTAAATACAGCTGGTAATGTGTATCCGTACTCCTTTGGTATTTACACAGGGTTAAAATATAATTTTTAAACCGAAAATACGAAAGCGAGTTTTTTCTTTCGGTGGGTCACGAGGCATCTTACCTCGTTTTTATTGCTTAGCAGGACATCCTGCTTCTAGCTATATAAATAAAATATTCGGCTGCAAGCCGAATAACCCAATTGAAAATTGAGAGCGTGGACTTAAAGCCACACCCTCAAAGAATTTAACCAACTATCGCATAAATATTAAGCCTCAATTGACACGACAATATTTTTAATTAATTTAAAAAAAAGCGATTTCCCTAGCTTATTTGAACAAACTATAAAAAGATACAAGTGAAATTATATCTTTGTGGAAACTAAAATTAAGAACATTGAAAAATAACAGCCCACTTATTTTGGTAACCAACGATGATGGTTACTTTGCTCCTGGATTAAAAGCCCTAGTTAACATGGTTAAACCATATGGCAAGGTGCTAGTTGTAGCACCAGAAAAAGGTGTTTCTGGCATGTCGCATGCTATTACTATTAGCCAACCATTAAGACTAAATTTAATTAGTAAAGACGACAATGTTACTATCTATAAAGTAAATGGAACTCCTGCCGATTGCGTTAAACTTGCCATAAATCAACTGGTTGACAAAACTCCTGACATAATAGTTTCAGGAATAAATCACGGCTCAAATTCTTCCATAAGCGTAATTTATTCAGGTACTATGGGAGGTGCAATTGAAGGCTGTATAAATAACATTCCATCTCTAGGCATATCATTAGATAATCATAGCATGAATGCTGATTTTAGTGTTGCTATTAAACACAGCGAAACCATTTTTAAGAGTGTATTAGAAAATGGTTTACCTGAGCATACCTGCTTAAACATAAACTTTCCGGTTTGCAGCGAAAACGAATTTAAAGGTATTAAAGTTTGCCGACAAGCTCGTGGAGTTTGGAAAGAAGAATACGACAAAAGAACTGATCCACATGGAGGAACTTACTACTGGCTTACCGGGCAATTTCGCAATAACGAAAATGGCTCAACCGACACAGATGAATGGGCTTTGAAAAATAATTTCGCATCTATTGTACCTGTAAAATCAGACTTTACAAATTACGAAGCATTAAATAAAATAGAAAATCTAAATTTCACTAATGATACAAAAGAATAAAAAGGATTCGATTCAAATAGGAGTAATTGCGGGCTTATTACTCCCTCTTGTTGGTTTATTAGTTTTTAGCCTAACTGTAATTGGTAAGTTCGATACCTATACTGAAATGATACAGCATTTTCAATTATATAACGTGTGGTATAAAATACTAAGCCTTTCACTAATGCCAGGTACTGGCTTGTTCTTTTTATGGAGTAAATCCGGTAAAACTAACCAGGCAAGAGGGGTATTGCTTATGACCTTATTCTATGGCGTTTTTGTTATTATGCTTTACTTATCTTAAATAGGCCGAAAGAAACAATTTGTCTTTTAAAAACTTTAAACAATGAAATATTACATAATTGCAGGCGAAGCCAGTGGCGATTTACACGGTGCAAATCTTATGGCTGCTCTTTTAAAAACCGACAAAGATGCTACATTCCGTTTTTGGGGTGGCGATTTAATGAGTGAATACGGCGGCGCACCTGTAAAGCATTACAAAGACATGGCTTTCATGGGCTTTATTAAAGTTATTTTGAATATTCGCCAAATCTACAAAAACATTAAGCATTGCAAGGCAGACATTACACAATACAACCCAGATATAATTATACTAATTGATTATGCTGGATTCAATTTACAAATAGCTGAATTTGCACACAAAAACTATAAGGTACACTATTATATAGCTCCAAAAATTTGGGCATGGAAAACTAGCAGAGTTAAGAAAATAAAGAAATATGTACACCGGATATATTCCATTTTACCTTTTGAACCAGAATTCTATAAAAAGTATGGTTATAATGTTGATTATGTAGGAAACCCTATAAACGATGCCATAGCCAAA
Organism: Salinivirgaceae bacterium; assembly: GCA_030620515.1. Classification (GTDB taxonomy): domain Bacteria; phylum Bacteroidota; class Bacteroidia; order Bacteroidales; family SZUA-534; genus JAUXEM01. Next base: position 11,860 of record JAUXEM010000073.1, on the reverse strand, counting down.
CGCCCCGATGCAAACCAAACATTTGATGAATTTACTACAAAGCACAAACTTAATGATAAACCAATTATAGCACTACTTTCTGGTAGTCGAAAACAGGAAATAAAACTAATGTTACCCGTAATGATTGAGGTTAGTAAATTTTATCCGGGATATCAATTTATTATTGCTGGTGCGCCTGGTATTGACACTGAATTATATAATTCTATTATTGGTGAAATTAACATACCAATTATATATAACCAAACTTACCAAATACTAAGTCAGAGCAAGGCTGCATTGGTAACTTCAGGTACTGCTACTCTCGAAACTGCCTTATTAAACGTTCCGCAAGTTGTATGCTACTATACCAATATTGGCGACACTTTGTACAAAATTGGACGAAAATATATTATGAAAATAGAGTGGCTCTCTTTGGTTAATCTTATTTTAAACAAAGAAGCAGTAAAAGAGCTCATTCAGCACACCTTTAAAAAAGAATACTTAATTAAAGAGCTCAACCTACTTTTAAACGATGAAAGCTATAGAGAATTAATGCTTAATAATTATGATGAATTAAGGAACAGAGTTGATACACCAGGGACTTCTGAAATAACTGCAAACTTAATTTACAAAGCCTTAACGGAATAGAAAAAAAAGTATATTTTCGCATTAAAAATAGTTAGAGATGAAATTCCGTTTGATATTATTTATTATTATCATTTTTATTGTTCCTATTTCAACCAAAACTAATGCACAATTGGTTCAAGTAGAGCTCTTTAATCAATTCAGTATTAAAACCATTGTGATAATACCTATGGAAGGTAAGTATCAGTTAATTTCTGAACAGGGAAAATTATATAAACTAAAAAAAAACAATATAATATATTTTACGCATGTTGGTGACTCTATAAGTGTATGGGATGCAGATCACCATATAGGATTATTCTCAAAAGTGAATCTTATGGGCACAGCAAAATATAATATATTTAAAATTGAATCGGTTTACCCTGCGCTTCCTGCAAGATTATATGAAGGAGACATCACTCTTGAAACAGCAAACAACGCCTTAAAAGTAGAGAATTATATTAATATTGACAGCTATTTAGCAGGAGTAGTTGAAGCTGAGGCTGGACCAAGTGCTCCATTTGAATTTTATAAAACACAAGCAATATTAAGCCGAACCTACCTATATGAAATCATAAACAGATTAGGTAAAAATTACAAAATTGGCGATGATGTCAATTTTCAGGTTTACAAAGGAATGTGTCAAAAGAATGCTAATATTAAGCTTGCTGTAATTCATACAAGAGGACTTGTAATAGTAGACTCAACAAGCCAATTAATTACAGCTGCTTTTCATTCAAATTCTGGGGGCAGCACTGCCAACTCTGAAGATGTATGGATAACTTCAAAAACATATCTTAAACAAACTGATGATTCTTTTAGCCTGAATCAAAGAAATACAGAATGGGAAGATTCAGTTACCATTGCCGATTGGCTTAACTATTTTGAAAATAATGGATTCAATGTTTTAGACGACTCAACCAACAGAAAACTATTGAATATAGTACAAAACACAAGAGAAAAATATATGCTTATTGATAAGGATACCTTATCTCCACGAAAATTAAGAAGCACTTTTAAACTTCGTTCTTCGTGGTTTTGCACATATGTTAACGGAGAATATGTAATTATTAAAGGACGAGGCTACGGACATGGCGTAGGATTATCGCAAGAGGGAGCAATGCAAATGGCCAGACAGAACTATTCCTTTTTAGATATTATTAACTACTATTACAAAAACGTTAAAGTAGTACACATTAATAAAATAAGTTAAAAATAGGGTTTATATACTCCTATTTTTTATCTTCATACCATAATTCCACAAGCCCTACGAGGGTTTGTTTAATAATCAGACAGTTAGGATAATATTTTTACATTAATTTAGGTGAACCCTCGTAGGGCTAAATCTCTAGAATTAAATAGCTTACAAAAAGACTTGCAAAATTAAGATTCATACATAAATCAAAAACAATAAAACATGAGAATTTCGGCAAATTTTGATGGTGGAAACATAGAAGTTGTGAACCATAACGACCATAAAAACATTGAATTAAATATTAGAAAAGATACAAATGCCGAATATTTCCAATGGTTTTATTTTAGATTACAAGATGCCGAAGGGTATCCTTGTAAGTTAAGCATTAACAACGCAAATAAAGCTTCTTATCCTGAAGGCTGGGAGAATTATAAAGTAAGAGCATCATACGACAGAATTACTTGGTTTCAAATACCAACCACTTATAATGGCGAAAAACTAACATTTGAGTTATTACCAAAATTCAACTCAGTTTACTTTGCCTATTTCGCACCTTTCTCTTACGAGCAACATTTAGATTTAGTTCATTCTGCTCAACTATCGGAACGATGTGTGCTAACCAGCTTAGGACAAACTGTAGAAGGACGAGAAATAGATTTACTAATTGCTGGTGAACCCAACGAAAACAAAAAGAAAATTTGGATAATAGCACGTCAACATCCAGGCGAATCAATGGCAGAATGGTTTATGTCGGGCTTTATTAGCCGCCTATTAGACAGCGATGACCCTGCATCTTTAAAACTTTTAGAAGAAGCTGTATTTTATTTGGTCCCAAATATAAATATAGATGGAAGTATTCATGGAAATCTGAGAGCAAATTCTTTAGGTGTAAATTTAAATAGAGAATGGGCAAATCCTGATAAAAAAACCAGCCCCGAAGTTTTCTATGTTAAAGAAAAAATGAAAGAGATAGGTGTAGATTTAAATTTAGATATTCATGGCGATGAAGGATTACCTTATGTATTCACCTCCGGAATTGAAGGAATACCATCTTTTAATACTAAACTTAAAGAACTAACCGAACTGTTTACACAATCATGGTTGCAAGTTAGTCCTGACTTTCAAGATGAAGAAGGCTATGAAAAAAATAAGCCTGGAACAGCCAATCTAAATATTTGCTCTAAAAATATTGGAGAAGAATTTAAATGCTTATCACAAACTATTGAAATGCCATTTAAAGAAAATGCAAATTTACCAGATAACAGATTTGGATGGTCGGCAGAAAGAAGTGAAAAACTAGGCGAATCTATTATAAATACATTATTAATTATAACAAACAAACTACAACCTTAAGAAAACACATCCATCCTAACAGTTTGGGTAAATACTTCTATTTATGGTAGATATACCATATTGTGGTTAAGTGTCATAAAATAACAACTCTCAAATTATCAGTTTTTTATGTTGTTTTTTTTCTAAAAAAGCTTAACATTTTGTCTTTTTATACGTTAAATAAATACACATGAAGAAATAACCCTTCCAAAAATATAAAATAATACAATTGTATTTTTGGCATCAATTTTGATAAAGCTTTTTAATCAGGCAAGTTCTTATAGATAGTTGTTAAATGTTGTTTGTTGTTATACCATTCTTGGTAAAATTCTTTAAAACTTCCTGATTCTATATATGAAAAGCTTCCTCCCAGGAAGCTTTTCTCATTTTAAATAATCTCAGTGCAATAATAAATATTAATGCTTTAAGAAAACAATAGTATCTGAATATTCCACATTGCTTTTATTTAAGCTACGATCATAAATATAAAAAGAATACATTATTGTGTCATAAGGAAATAAATTACCCTGTAAAGTATATTCGTAGTCTATGAAAACATTTGCTTTCAAAACTTTATCTAAACCAAGGTATTCATCTAATTTTGGGATTATAAAATCTTTAGCTATATCTAAAACAAGTGTATCTTTATACCATTTACCATTTTTCAAATAAAAGATATCTGAGAAATAATTAAAGACGGAATCTCCAATAAATGGGAAAATAGTATCATGATAACTTAATCCAACATTTCCATCCCCATCAATTAAATAGAATTCTAATTTTACTTGTTTTGTTTCATTTCCCAATAAATCTGTTGAGAAACCAGATTTAGCATTAAGAAACTCTATATCAGGAATTTTAGAATAATTACCATTATCCACTTCACACCCAATAAAGAATTGAACAACAAATAAGAATAATAAGAATTGTTTATAACTCATAAATTATTTATTCTTCAGCATCCTGCCATTTATCTATAATTCTTCTATCACGTTTGGTTGGTCTTCCAGCTCCTCTTTCTCTTGAACCAGTAGAATCCATCCTCATTAAATCTAACTTTACTATCTCCTGATCGGGAGTAATATCTTTTACGTAATTTACAGCTAATTTAGCCGAAACACGCTTTTCAAGCAAATCTAGAACTTTATACCTATATAATACTGGGAGTTTTTTTACCTCTATTACATCATCAATTTTTACGGTACGCGACGACTTTGCCTCCACTCCATTTAAAACTACACGCTTTTTTTTACAAGCCTCAGCTGCCTGGCTTCGTGTTTTAAAAATCCGAACAGCCCACAACCATTTATCAATTCTAGTATCTGACATTAAAAATTAATTTAAGTCGTAAATTTAGCTTCTTTTCTAAAATATTACCCATATCTATTAAAACTTTAAAACAAAATTGGAATTAAAGCCATCTATTTATCAAAACAATTCAAATTTTAAATAATATTTATAGCTTTGTGTGTTTTTGATAAAAGACTAAAAGATATATTGTATGAACATTAAACTTTTTCCTTTATTAAATTGCATTGCGTTTATTTTACTAATTCTCTCAATGCAAAAGCTAACTATTGCCCAACCGGTAAATAAAAGCTATTTGAATGATAGTATTGAAATAAATACAACTGATATTATAGATATTTATAATTTTCCTTCCGATGCAATAGAAGAGATGATAATAGATAAAATAAATGTCATTCTATCTAATAGAAGTAAGGAACCCATTACTAGAAATGAAATATTGTCACTAGCAGCTAGAGATCAGGCTAGCTACATGGCTGAAAACGACAACACAAGTACGCTCCAATCACATAGAGAAAAAGCAACTACAGGTTTACGTGTTCAAATATATGGTGGTTCAATGTGTGCTACAGAAATAACCGAAAAAACCAATATAGTTAAAGGTAAAAACCCTTTTACCTACGATAAAGTATGTGATGAAATAGTATTAAAGCTTTTTAACAACTCAAAAAAAACACAACTAATTCAAAATTACGAGTTCATTAAAATTGGAATTGGAGCTAGGCTTAATGAAGATAAAAAGAAGGTGTATATCTCATTTGTTTTAGGGAACTATAAGTCGAATAACAAAGGAGTAGAATTCAAAAATAAACTAACAGTACCATATACTGCCAAATACTATGGATTATCAGCTTCTAATACAAAGAATTGCAGAAAAGTGAATAAGATGCATAACTTATTCGAACTACAAAAAGGTTTATCTGTGGAGAATGGAGTAATTTACTACGAAACAGATAATGCAAGAAAACTAAAAAGAGTTATTAAGAATAAAAAAGACGGTTTAGCTGTTGATATACTCCAGAAGGAGCAATTTACTTGTGAAAATGCAAACATTATTGATTATAACAATTTAAATAGAGGTATTCTTACCAAGAAAGTATATTCAAGCAAAATTTTCAAGAAAAACATAGCTAATATTAAAGATAATAAACGTGCCTTGAAAACATCACTAGGCATGCTTCCAGAAGGAATAAAAGATGATTATGAATTAAACCTTATTATTATTCAAAATAAAAGCATTTGCAAATCTATACCTAAAAGTTTCTTAATAAAAACAAATGGAACCTATTCAAGAAAAGTTGAATACTTGGCAGATACTGTTCTTATAAACTCTCAATTTTGCTATAAACCAGTTGCCGATTCGTTAACGCTAAGCTTTAAAATATCATTTGAGAATAAGAAATACACTTACAAAACAGCTGATATTGAACCTTTTCTAAAATCTTTCAATGAACCTGCTTTTACAATAAATAGACTTAGTATAAAAGCATACTCTTCAATTGAAGGTAATGATAAAGAGAACAAATTTTTACAGGAAGCCCGAGCACAAAGCATAGTTGATGCATTAAAAGAAAGGCAACAAGAAAATATCTTAACTAACATTATAACAGAATATAACTGGGGTGATTTTAAGACTGATATAAAAAATACGAAACATAGTAAATTGGCATCGCTTGAAATGAAACAAGCGCAAGACTCAATAAAAAATAATAAATTAAAAAAAGAACTAGAACCTTTATTACAAAAGCATAGATATGCCGAAATTGAGATGAAAGCTACTTATGACATTAAAGGGCAACATGAACAAGCTTTTGTAACAAAGGAATTTAATGATGCTATAAATGAGTGGAATAAACCTTTGGCTTTATCGATTCAGAAATATATAATTCAGCAAATAATAAATAACAAGTACGATATTTCAGCATTAGATAAAATGTTTATTCCTGAAGGCGAAGCATACGTAGGAATGAAAATGAACAAATTATACATGCTTTTTGCATACCATAAAATAGGCACTAAAAGTTTTGTTGGAATTATTGATACTCTGAATCAATTGGATTCAGAAAATGAATACATAGCTTTCAACCAACTACTAAACACTGTTACATACTATAGCTTCAACTCTATTATTAATGAATCTAGCCTTATCCAAAGCAAAATAGATAGGCTTTATTATACTCCTTTAACAAAAGAAACAGTAAATGGGTTAAATATTAAATATCAGTTCAAGCTTATTGCTGCAGCTGATTCCTCTTTATCACATCCCAAAATTAAATCAGCCGCCATCAATAAAATAAAGGAAATTGTAAATATTAAAGAAGAAAGCATGGGTAACTCCCTTAAACTTGCCGAAATTTTTATAGAAAACAATGATTATGCTTTCGCTCATGAATCTCTTGCTCCTTGGGTGTCTAAAACATCTAATGAAAAACTACTATTGACATTTATATCACTATGTAGCCTAAATGAATGGCTAATGCATACTCAAAACTTTAATGTGGCTATGAATCGTTTACAAGAAATTAATAAGACTCGTTTTTGCGAACTATTTAACGAGGACAGTTTTTCATTACGAGTATTTGAAAATTCAGTAATAAAAGAAGCGTACTGCAAATCATGTAGTGGTAATTAAATATTGTCGAGGCAAACCCACGAGGCATTATAATTCAAAAAAATACATACTATTTAAACTTGAGTCATTGAAAGTAATGTAAACAAAGTATCTACTTTATATTTTTCTATTAAAAAATAATCTTAAATGATGTAAAAGTATTTCAAATAGATTAGCTCATAATTTGAACCAAATCTACTTGAAAATAATTATATTATGCTAGTTGCGTTCATATTTACAGCATTCATGCAGATTTTCGTAAGCTTCATTGCTGGCCTTCATAAATTCATTATCATGCCCTGCACTACTTAGGCTTTCAAACAACCTATTAATATTTAGCTCTTTTTTATACTGAATACTTAGAGTTTGGTTTATTAAATCATACTGAGCAAACCTAATATTCTTTACATTTAAAGCTACACTCTCAATTCTGACTTTACACATCGCACATATTCCCCTAACTTTAACATCTATGGTTTTCAAGTCTATATCAGCAGGAACTTCTATTGCATTTGTTGAATGACTAATCTTATTAAAGTTTAATCGATAAGCAACACCTACATTTACAATATATTTATTTGTTAACTGCCAACCATTTACATTCTTATACACTGGCATATCAATAGTTATATTCCCTGATAAATCTCCAATTTTGCCAGTACCCTTTATAGATGCAAAAACATTGTGTCCTCCTGTATAATCAATAATATTCTCTTGATTTATAGCCCTTTGCCTATACTCACTTCTAAATTGAATCTCAGGCAAAAACCATTTATTTATTGCATATGAAGCACCAAGAGTATTAACATACAAATTACCATACTTATAACTTGGGGTACGTTCCGATTCAATTGTATTTGAATACTCAAAAAGATTAAAGCTAAATACATTTAACTTTGTTTTTAGAAAGTCTTTTGACAAGAACACACCTGCGTTATACTTTAATGCTCCTGAAGAGGGCTGCGCATCAATAGCTAGCACAACATTATTATCCACATAATCGAATACTCCAACAGGTAAAATCACGCCTACACTAGGCAAAATTATAAGTTTGTTTTTTATAAGCTTCGAAATATTATATGATGCATTCAACCCTAAGTCACCTAAGCCATTTGCCGAGCGTTCTGGTGAACCATTCCTATTTATTCGATATGCTTTTGAGTAAAAATAACCAATATTTGCTCTTAAATTTAGCTCATTGGTAATTCCATATGAAGCAGTGAAATTCTGGAAATTAAAATAAGAGTAATCCATATAATTTGAATCGATATACTCATTACCCATGTAATAATCGGATGAATAACTTGTTTTAAACGAAGTAGAAAAATTTAAAACGCCCTTTGAACCACCACCCGAAAAACTTGCATCAACCGGATTACCGGCTGTGCAACATTGAGCAGAAGAGGATTTACCTCCCCAAACAAAAATCGCTACTATAATGATTGCTGTAAAAACTCTCATAAAAGCATCCCTATGGTTCAAGAATAAAAACATCAGCTGTACCATCGATATATCCTTTTGAATTAGACACTTTGCATTTTATGGTTTTCATTCCAACACAGCAACCACCACCTGAAAATATAGCAGTACTACCATCACCAACAGGATCAAGATTTCCCAAATCAACTTCCCAAAGGTAATTTAAGCTTCCGCCCATTGCTTCGCATACAATCAATGTAGTATCGCCACCAAATTTAATAGTATCGCGACCAGCATTCATACTTGTAATAGTTGGTATTTTATCATTTTCAGGATCTCCAGTAATACCATCATCCTTCTCACATGAGAATAAAACAGTTATTAAAGCTGCAATTATAAATGTGTATTTTAATAATTTCATCATTATCGATTTTAGTTTTTAATAAATTTTGTTGAATATAATTTTGAATCAGATTCGATTATTAAGAAATAAATTCCTTTTGGAAAGCTTTCTACATTAATACCTTTTTCAAGAGTCATATTACTATTTTCCCTAGCATATAATTCTATACCAGCTGCATTAATAACTTTTACAGTAACAATGTTTTTTATATAATCTTTAATATAAATTTTACTATTTGCTGGATTTGGAAATACATTCAAATCTTGTATTTGTATTGAAGAAAAAACACTTATTATATCAACAGTCTCTTCTCGATGATATTTACATACTTCTGCTAAAGACTCATATATAGCATCGGGCGCTCTATACATTTCGTTATCGAAACCTGCCATCGCAATTTCAAATAAAATTCGGCTAGCATCAGCAATTTGCTTATAATGGTTTGAGCTCAAAACACTATCCGCCCAACTACCAGACAAAACTCCATGTTGGTCGAGTAAAACATTAACAATAGTATCCTTACACTCTATCGTGCCTTTCACTTCCCAGTTTTCGTCTATTGTTTCATAGGTAAGCCATCTGTCGTATTCACAACAAGTACCTACTAATGTATTATAAGCCACATCGGTGGCTCTTATCATTTCATTATCGTGACCTACATCAGCTACCGATTGTAAAAAAACTGCCGGTATAATTTGACTTTTATCATACGATATTATCAATAGCTCTTTTGTAGCCGAATAATTTACACTATTAATACCAGCTACTCCACTTAGCTCTCCCTCTATTCTCATTTTACAGGTATAGCAATTACCACATACTACAAAAGAGTCTTGCTTAATTTGATCTACATTTTGAAAAATACTTTCTTGTCCAGAAATTCGCTCAGGGCTAAATATAATTATAGCCAAAAGCACTAATAAAATACTTCGTGTCATAAAAAAAATGTTAAATATAAGTTTTGATTTTTATTGATTTCGAAATTACCAAATAGGCTAATTTCGAAAAACCTGTATCATAGCAAGACCACACAAATGGCTTGTAATGAGAGGCGGCTTTGGTGTAAACCGTTTGAAGGAAACTATATAGTTAGTAGTATCTGAATTAAGTATAAAATAGTCTAAGAAAAGTGAAACAGATTGATGCACCTCTTGAAAAAAGATAATTTGACTATTTACAAAATCGTCTTGCAATTCATAAGATTCAACTTCGTTTTTACAAAAAGGACATTCCCCATTACAACAATCATCAGATTGAGCAAAGATTGAAAAGCTTACAAGATTTTCGTGACAGTAATGTTTAAAAATACAAACACCTGAAACAAGCAGTATTAAGTAAACTAAAAAAACAATATGTATGATTTTTTTTACCACTCCTATTTTATCTGAATACAAACTTAGTTATAAATATTCATTATTTACATTAACATAAAGCTAATCGAATTATTTTCGGCACATCAAAACTTATGATATATAACAGGTTTCAGATCAAGTCTTTTCTTGATCTGTATCAATTTTTATTAATTAATTATAATCCTATACAATCGTAATTGCCATTGAAAATGCATGAACCTTTTCGTTTTTGCGTGTACTAAGAGTAAATAATTAACTCTTTTACCATGGCTATAAAATTGCAACAAAGACTTATTGGAGGCTCCGTTTTTTTACTTTCGTTAATTGTTTATTTACTTACACTTGAACCCACTATAAGCTTTTGGGACTGTAGTGAATTTATTACCTGTGCTTATAAACTAGAAGTTGGACATGCTCCTGGCGCTCCTATTTTTATGCTGCTTGGTAGATTCTTCAGTTTGTTTGTTGGTAATAATACCGAGCTGGTTGCAAAAGCAATAAATACTTTATCGGCAGTGGCAAGTGCTTTTACCATAATGCTTTTGTATTATATTATTTACTGGTTTGCCACTCGCTTAAACGAAAAGATTATCGGTTTAAAACCCGAAAAAGCAAACAAGCCAACCGCAATTCATTTCACAGCTCTTATTGCAGCATTAGTGGGTTCTTTAACTTATGCATTTTCCGATAGCTTCTGGTTCTCGGCTGTAGAAGCTGAGGTATATGCCACATCTTCTTTTTTCTCAGCTTTAGTTTTTTGGTGCATTATAAAATACGAACAAGCTCTTAAAGGTTGGGATGCAAATAAATGGTTAGTCTTAATACTCTTTCTCCTTGGTTTATCGGTAGGTGTACACTTACTTAACTTGTTAGCCCTACCTGCAATGGCATTAGTAGTTTATAACAAGCATTATAAACTCAATGTAAAACGAGCATTCATCGTTGTAGGTTTAAGTTCACTATTAATAGTAGTATTTATTTACGGCATTATTCCCGGCATAGCAAAAATGGCTGCCTACTTCGACTTAGCTTTTGTAAACTCCTTTCATCTTCCTGTTTATAGTGGAGCTATATTTTCAATACTACTACTAACTGCAGGTTTATTGTTTTTAATGTATTACTTCAAGAAAAGAAAGCAGTTTATAAGCAATTTTGCAGTTCTATTATTCTCATTTTGGCTAATAGGCTACTCATCGTTTATAATTTTAGTAATTCGTTCAAACGACAATCCCTTTGTTGATATTAATAATGTAGAGAATGTATTTGGGCTTGTTGATTATTTAAATCGAGAGCAATATCCTAGTCGTCCTTTGGTTTATGGAAATAATTACAATTCACAGATTGTAGGATCGAAAACTCGCCATACTTACAAGCTATATAATGACAAATATTATCAGGATGAATTAAATCCTAAATATGAATTTAACAATCAAACACTAAGCTTATTCCCTCGCATGGCAAGTATGGATGCCCGGCATGTAGAGGCTTATCAACAATGGGTAAATATAAAAGGGAGAAAAGTAAAGATTCAAGAACAAGATGGCAGTAGTAAAGAAATAAATGTTCCGCTGTTTAGCGACAATCTAAAATTCTTTGTTAAGTATCAGGCAATACACATGTACTTTAGATACTTTATG
>JAUXEM010000201.1 GCA_030620515.1 Salinivirgaceae bacterium | reverse complement strand
TTTTTTTGAATAAAAAGGGAATTGGAATTTGTGGGGCAACATCAACTCCCATGTGGTTAATGAGTGAGGTTGCAAACACAATAGAAGAAACAATAAGAACAGAAGTAAATTTATAAGAACATGGCTAAAATAAAAAGGATTGGTATTGTAAAAAATGCACATGTCCCTTTAACAAAGCCATTAAAATCACTAAACTAATAAATGATGAGCCGTTTACTATTCCTGAAATTTTATCGCTATAAGGCTAATAATTTAAAATGATAAGCAGCCCAAAATACGCTGAGATAATATTACCGCTTCCCTTACACGGAACATTTACTTATGCCTTACCTGCTCAGGAAAAAGCAACTTATGCTATAGGTAAACGTGTGGTTGTGCAATTTGGAAAAAAAAGACTTTATACCGGAATACTTCATTCTTTCCACAATAACAAGCCAGCCGATTTCGAAGTAAAACCAATTCTAACCGTACTCGATGATGTACCAATAGTAAATAGTTTTCAGCTAAAATTATGGGAATGGGGAGCCAATTACTATTTATGCTCTTTAGGTGAGTTTTATAAAGCATCGGTACCTACTGCATTGCGACTTGAGAGCGAAACTAAGGTTTTACCAATTAATGGTTTTGAAGAATTTGATACGCTTAATGGTTTTGAATCGAGTATTTTCATTCTCTTAAAAGAAAACGAATCGCTAAGCATAAATGAGCTTACAAAAGCTACTGGTGCTGAAAATATTTTGCCCTTAATTCGTGTAATGATGGACAAGGGTGCCGTTATTATTCAAGAAGAGGTGAAAAGTAAATACAAGCCAAAATTCGAGAAAATTATAGAACCTGCATATGCTTTTACTCAAAAAAAGTTGGAACTAATTGAAGAAGAACTCCAACGAGCAAAGAAGCAAAAAGAATTATTTCTCTTTTTTATAACAAACTATTATAATAAAAAAGCAATTCCAGTTTCTAAAACGGAACTTATAGATAAAGCCGCCTCAACAGCGGCTAATTTAAAAGCCTTAATTAACCGTGGTATTCTTGTTGAAAAAAATATAGAAATATCGAGACTAAAAGCAGTCGATTCGGTTGAAATAGAAGCGAAAAAGACTTTAAATAATCACCAACAAATTGCTTATGCAGAGATAAAACAGAAGTTCGAAGAAAAAGATGTTGTTTTATTGCATGGTGTAACATCGAGCGGTAAAACCGAAGTATATATTCACCTTATAAACGAGATAATTGAAAAAGGTAAACAAGTACTTTATTTGTTGCCCGAAATTGCCTTAACCTCGCAAATTATTCAACGTCTTAAGTTGGTTTTTGGAGATACGGTTGGCGTATATCATTCCAAATTCTCAGGTAATGAGCGAGTTGAAGTATGGAATAATCTACTTAAAAACGATGAATCTTCTTACAAAATAATTATTGGTGTACGCTCGTCAATACTACTACCTTTTAGTAATTTAGGATTAATAATTGTTGACGAAGAACATGAAAATACCTACAAACAATTCGACCCCGCACCACGATATAACGCACGTGATTTATCGATTGTTTTAGCAAAATTTCATGATGCAAAAGTTCTATTAGGAACTGCAACGCCTTCCATAGAGAGCTATCATAATACAAAAAATGGGCGTTATGCCTTAGTAGAGCTAAATAAGCGGCATATGGATATTAAACTACCTAAAGTTGTGATAGCAGATGTTCGTAAGGCTTATAAAAAGAAACAAATGCGAGCGCATTTTACTCCAGAATTGCTCGATAATATTGAATTAGCTCTCGAAAATAAAGAACAAGTAATCCTTTTTCAGAATAGACGTGGTTTTAGTCCATATTTAGAATGTGCAAGCTGTGGTTCGATACCAGGCTGTAAATTTTGTGATGTAAGTCTTACTTACCACAAAAGAATAAACAAGCTGGTTTGCCACTATTGTGGATACCAAATTAATAGTATTCATAGATGCGAAGATTGCAAAGAACCAAATATGCAAACAAAAGGATTTGGTACCGAAAAAATTGAAGAGGAAATTGCCATAATTTTTCCTGATGCTAAAATTGGTCGCTTAGATTTAGATTCAACAAAAGGCAAGCATGGACATGAAGTAATTATAAACGATTTTCAGAATCATAGAATAGATATTCTTATTGGCACACAAATGGTGTCGAAAGGTTTAGATTTTGACGAAGTAAGTTTAGTTGGGATATTAAATGCCGATAACATGCTTCGTTTTCCCGATTTTAGAGCCTATGAACGCAGCTATCAGCTAATGGCGCAGGTAAGTGGCAGAGCTGGCCGAAAAAATAAGCAAGGGAAAGTAATAATTCAAACATCCGATACCGAACATTACATTATAAAACAAGTAATAAAAAATGATTATGAGGGCATGTTTTTATCGCAGGCTAGTGAGCGCAAAATCTTTTTATATCCCCCATTTACTAGGCTCATTAGAATTACATTAAAACATCGCGATCAGGAAACTGTTTTGAAAGCCAGCATGCATTTGGCTCAAAGCTTTGGTAAAATACCACGAACCAAAATACTAGGACCATCTACTCCATTGGTGAATAGGGTTCAAAATATGTATATACAACAAATAGTAATTAAACTGGAAAAAGGCGACAAGCTTGTTGCCGCTAAAAAAGATATTCAAGAAAAGTGCAACCAGTTGGTTTTGCACAAAGCATTTAAGCAAGTTGTACTTATTAAAGATGTTGATCCAGCTTAAAGGATAGACAATAGATGCTAGACATTAGATTAATAGATCGTAGATTTTAGAGATTAGACCTGCATTGGCGGCAGACAGGCAGGTAAAAATGTATTTGATTGATATTTAAGCAGTAAGCTTAGTATTCGTTAACTTCACACCGGTCTGTATATCTATGCGTTACGAAAGCATAACGAACCATTGTTAGATAATAAAAGCAAGATCTATGAATCTGCTCTTTTTTAGTTTTTAGAGTCTAAGGTCTCGCATCTAAAGTCTAATTTCTAGCATCTATTTAATCTTCTCGCGTAAAGTTTTACGGTCGATACCCAATATTTCGGCAGCCTTTGTTTTATTTCCTTTCACTAACGACAATACATTTATAACATGTTCACGCTCCACTTCAGCCAAAGGTTTTAGCAGTCCTTTTTCATTTCGGACTGTAAACCTCATGTTCGAGGGCAAATCAGGTAAATCAATGTTAGTTTCGTCAATCATTATTACCAAACGCTGAATTATATTCTCAAGTTCACGAACGTTGCCCGGCCAGTAGTAGTTTTTAAATATTCCAATTACAGCATCACTAAATGTTGGTAAGTCTCTACCAAGCTCAATAGCGTATTTTTTAGCAAAATGATTAATGAGTATTGGAATATCATCTTTCCTTTCCCGTAAAGGAGGTATAATAATTGGTATAATATTTAATCTATAATACAAATCTTCGCGAAAAGTTCCTTTCTCAACTAGTGATAATAAATCAACATTTGTGGCAGCAATAATTCTTAAATCAATTTTTTGCGATTTATTTGCCCCAATCATATTCACCTCTTTCTCTTGCAAAACCCTTAATAACTTTGCTTGCATTGAAAGCGAAGTATTGCTAATCTCATCTAAAAAAATAGAGCCACCATCGGCAGCCTGAAAAAAACCACCTCGTGTTTCGTTAGCACCAGTAAAAGCGCCTTTTACGTATCCAAACAATTCGCTTTCAAGCAGAGTTTCGGGTATGCCACCACAATTAACAGCAATAAATGGCGACGATGCCTGTGCACTATTATAATGAATAGCTCTTGCCACTAATTCTTTACCTGTACCTGTTTCGCCAGTAAGCAAAATAGTTGCCTTTAATTTCGATGCTTTCGAAATTGCTTTAAAAACTTTAACAATCTCTTTTGAGCCTCCTATTATACCAGCCGAAATTTCCTCTTTATTTTTTGGGTCTCTATTTGCATCTAACCTATCTGTTTGCTTTACTAAAGCTTTATCTACAGCATTATGCAGTTCTTCAATGGTAAAAGATTTTATTAAATATTCATCGGCTCCCAATTTTACCGATTCAATGGCATTTTCAATAGATGGATGCCCAGTAATAACCAACACTTCAGTATTTTTATAGTTCTCCCTAACATGACGAACTAATTCCAATCCACTAATATTTGGCATTTGTATATCGGTAATTACCAATTCAAGAATGGTTTCTTCTAAAAACGAAATAGCATCCACCACATTTGTAACCGTATAAACTATATAACCTTTATTAGAAAGATTCCGTCGAATTATTTCCAACATATTTTCAGAATCGTCAACTACCAATATTTGAGGTTTCTTTGCCATACCATTAAAATTTTGGAAAAGTAATTTCAAATCGTGTCCCAACACCTAAATTACTTTCAATTTTTATTTCGCCATTATAGACCTTAACAATACCATGAACTACCGACAAACCAAGTCCAGTATTTGTTTGCGAATCTTTCATTGAAAAAAAAGGATCGAATATTCTTGTTATGTTGTCTTCTGATATTCCAATACCCGTATCCTGTATTACTAAATTCACATTACTGTTTTTAGAATATGTTTGCATAATAAGTTTACCACCATTTGGCATAGCCTGAATGGCATTTACACTTAAATTAACCACTACCTGATGAAATTGCACTGCATTGCCGTTAATATAAGGCAAATCACTCTCTAATATTTTAACAATTTCAACACTTTCTTTTTTGCATCTCGACTCTAAAAAATATAAACCATCGTTAATTATAGAATTTAAATTCACTCTATCATTTGCGCCATCGTCTTGATAGCGAGAAAAAGTCATTAATTTCCTAATTACTTGACGAGCATGTATCGAGGCTTTCACAATTTTATCTAAATCGGTATTTGTACTTGCCGAAATATCTTTATCAGATTGTATAAGTTGAGCAAAGCCTAAAATTGTGCCAAGAGGTTCGTTTAATTCGTGTGCAATGCCAGCCGTTAACTCCCCAACAGTAACCAACCTATCGGCATGTATAAGTTTGCTTTCTAATATTTTCATCTCCTCTAACTCCTCTTGTCTTTTAATAATTAGAGCTATTTTTATAGAGATGGTATCTAATAATTTTCGTTCCTCTTTTAAAAAAGGACCTTCATCTAATTTAGGTTTCTCTTCAAGATAGCCTATTTCAATTCCACCCCTTATTTTGCCATCAATGTTAATATTTGCCGATTGCATGAAAGAGTTTAACTCATAGTTTTCGGTAATATATTCCTTTCCATCGAATACAATTTTAGCACAGGTTATTTCAGGATACTGCCATCCATTTGGCAACACCTTCAATATATCCTCGAAAATTTCGGCTAAACTATTGCTTTGCTTAACATACGATATTTCAGAAATGCTGTATAAGCATTCAAGTTCTTTAACTCGTTCATTTAATGATGCTCGAATCTCATCAATTTTATGAATATCTTCCATGTTTTGTTACTATTCATTTGAACGACAATTTAAAAAGAAAATCCGCATATTCCATTAAACAAATAATGTTATATATGCGGATTATTAAATGGACTTAAAACCAATACAATCCATTAATTCATGTTACTTATATTCTTCACAGTGCCATATAGCAGAAGTATTATTTCTAATTTTACAGCTATATCTTTCGTCACAGTTAGTGCATAACGCAGAAAATTTTTGTATTTCTGGTCTTTTTTCGCTTACTACTTTAGATGTAGCACATTCTTTTGTTCTAATATCAAAGTTCTCTTCTCTCATCTTGTAATTTTTAGATATTTGATTATAACTAAGGCAAGAGAAGTGCCAAATAGAGTAAATTACAAAAACAACCCAATGCCAAATTTGCAGTAAGCTGTATGTGTGAATGTTACAAGACTAATACTTGTACATTAGACACTTTGCCTAAAATCGGAAAAATCACTGATATTGGGGAGATTCTCCCCAATGGGAGTTAATTTCCCAGTATTTTTAACAAACCCCGCGCGTAAAAAAATGAACACCAAACCTCATAAAGCAAAAAAGGCTTCGTAAAATTACGAAGCCTTCAAGTATATTTTAGAACGTTCTTACTGAACAATTATTCTCTTAGAAATTTGATTTTCGGCTGCAGTAAATACTACCATGTAAGTTCCCGATGGAAGATTAGATACATCTATTGTAGTAAAGCTATTCTGTAATTTAATAGATTTAACTTGTGCTCCAATCATGTTATACATATAAATGTTACCACTACCCATTTCACCATTTAATGAAACGTTTATTTCGTTAATAGCGGGGTTTGGTCCTATATGTAATGCTTCTTGGTTCATGTAAGAAACAGAAACTGGATCGAAAATTTCGAAATCGCCATTATAATCGGTTTGTATTAAGCGATAGTAGGCGACACCATTTAGAGGATTATTATCGGTA
>JAUXEM010000318.1 GCA_030620515.1 Salinivirgaceae bacterium | reverse complement strand
TAGACTTTTTTTTTTGAGCTTTTTTAATACCCTTTTTGGTAAGTGAATTAAAAAAGTCATGGTTACCAAATAGGTATTTAATATGCTAATGCGAGTAAAATCTTTAAAAGGGCGAAAGTGTGAAATCCGTTCCTCTTTTGCTGCATAGTAAACCTCAATAGGAATACTAACTAAATTGATATTGCGCCATGCAGAACGTGTTAAAACTTCTACTTCAAATTCAAATTTATTGGTGCAGAAATTAATTTTTTCAATGTGCTTAATTGGGTATAAACGGTATCCCGATTGGGTATCGGGCATATCGAAACCAGTTTCTAATTTTATCCAAAAATTGGAAAATTTATTACCGAACGAACTTTTCCCAGGTACATTTTCCTGATCCATGTTTCGGGCGCCAATAATTATTGCTTTTGGATTTTCTTTAAGAGCGTTTAAAAAATTCGGTAAATCAGATGCCATATGCTGTCCATCGGAATCAATAGTAATAGCATACTCGTAGCCTAGCTTAAGAGCCTCTTTAAATCCATAGCGCAAGGCATATCCTTTGCCTTTATTTTTTTGGTAATGTCTAATTTGAGTACCCGAAAATTCATTTAAAATTTCAGCGGTATTATCTGTACAACCATCGTTAATCACAATAATATTTGCTGTGTACTGTAATACCGAATTTATAACAGTAGCAATTGTGGCATTATTATTATAGGTAGGAATAATTACACAGCATTTCTGTGTGTTAAATTGTTCGTTGTATGTTTTTGTTTCCTCCACTATTTTTAAATCTGACAAAGGTTTCCTCTTAGTTTTAAAATATTTTGCTCATTATATGTTAGCAAAACATTTACTTTAATATCATTACTATCTGGCTTATAAGAAATTTCGCAATTTAGGCTTGGCATTTTATCGGGTGTTACCATTGCCATAAATTTTACATCGCGCACCTTATTATATCTTAACGTTTTGTTTAGCACTTGTTCCAATATTTCTTTAATGGCTTGTACTTGACAAACACCTGGTAATATAGGAACCCCAGGAAAATGACCTTCAAAAATATTATGTGTAGGGTTAATAGTAATTTTGGCTTTAATTAGCCCCTCGTCCTGACTAATAATTGTGTATGTAAATAAATCACCTAGAAGCATTAATATTCTATTTTTAGTAAGGTTAAATGTATTTTCAGCTTTTTTCGTAGATGATCAATCGTAATTTGCTTAGGAATTTCTTTATCGTATCCATCAATATGAATATCTATGCTCCTAAATAAACTCTCTTTTACTCTAGCTTTCTTTAGCTGATTATTCAGCGTGTAAAAATAATAATATTTATCAGACTTGTACTTAAACTTATAAGCAGGCTGCTTAATATTTTTGCCTGTGAAGGTTTTTATTTTTTTAGGATTTTCAATTTCCGACAACAATAAATGCAAATCCTTTTGTAACATCTTAATTAGCATGGGCTTATTTAAAAAGTCCTGACAGCTTTCTACTGTAAAATTTCCATTTTTATACTTAAAATCGAAATAGCTTAAACCAAATTCCGAAAGCATTACAATTCGGTACGATGTGTCAGCCAGAATTTGTTTAAATAGAAATAAGCCTGAAAAGTAACGCCCGTAAACATCAACTCCTGCCTTGTAAAGAACTGTATTGTAGTTGTGGTTTAGCAAGCTACTGCCCGTAATAAGTTGTTCAGGCTCTAATGTAGGTGTAGAGTCGTTTGAAGCAAAACAATTGCCGGTATTTAATACAAGTACTAATATAAATATGTTAAGAATCCTTTTTTGCATTTTTTTACGTTGAATAATTCCGCTGCTAAATTAGAATAAAAGTGCGATTATTATTTTTGTTTTGATAATAAAATATAATGCTACTACGTAATTCTAGAAAATTAATAATTCAAAAACTGAACGCTATGACACTGATGCTACGCATAGCACCCACCAGAAAGACTCAAGTCGGGCAGGGATAAACACAGATAAAATTGAGAATAATAGTTTATGAATAAATAAAATCTGTGAAAATCTGCGTGTTTTGCCGAGCAAAAGCATTGTAATCCCTGCCCGACGTATGCCATTCAGCCTGCCTAGTCAGCAGACAGGGCGGGCGTGTCCAAATAAATAATAGTTGACCGCACATAGAGCGTAATAGCTTGACATATAACAATATACAGTATGCATAGAATATCATCTCTTAATTAGAAAAGAGCCATCTACATTAGTTTATATCCGAGGCATAAGTTTTTTACAGAAACCTTATTAACCCCATCTACATATTTTTCACTTTGTGTATTTTTTGTAGGGGCAATTTCTTTGTACTAATTTATTTCCTTAGATACATTTGTCTCTTTAAACATAAAGAAATATTATCTTTCGCTCACATTATTAAGAAACAATACATGTATAATGAGAAAAACATACCTAATGAAAAAAGTTATTCTGATTTTCACTTTAGTGCTAGGCTTAAATTCTATAAAAGCTAATGATGCCTATGATGTAACCTACAGACAATCTAATTCTAACGAAATTATACTTGAATTTAATTTGG
>JAUXEM010000188.1 GCA_030620515.1 Salinivirgaceae bacterium | reverse complement strand
TGTTATTGCAAGCGGATATTGCTCAACATTTTATTTAGCCAATAGCGAAAAGTTTACTTGTGCAAAACTATTAAAAAAAGCTGAAGCCATTTTACCCCCCATATTCAAGAGGGTTAGCAAAAATACAATTTTAAACATGAATAAAATTACCGAATTACAAATAGAAAAAAGGCAGGCTATTTTGAAAAATGGCGAAATTTACCAAGTATCGGTGCGTAAAATGAAAGAAATTGTGCAATTGCTTGAAACTTTAAATTAAAAATACGCTACGCTGGTTAGATAAGACTATACGCTAGTTAGATAAGGCGAATATTTTGCAAAAGCTATAAAAAAAGCTTTTACATTTGCAATGTTCAATATTGTTAATTAACAGAACAAAAAATGCCCGCAAGCTAAGCCAAGTTTTGTAGCAACGCAAAGCCCACGGGCAACGCATCAAAGCGCATGGTGCAAATTTAATGAAACTTTCCAATTTATTGGGAAAATAGCTTTTTGGTTTATAAGCAACTGCAGAGGCTTTATAAATTAATTGGTTGAGTAATTTCCAACATTTGTTGGAGCAGAATTATTTATTAACAATTTAAATTTGTAAAAATGAAAAAGTTAAAAGTTTTAAACTACTTTCCAATAATAGCTATCCTTTTGGGAGTAATGTTTTTTACTTCATGTGAGCAAGATGAATTTAACACATCAGATTTTGAATCAATAAAATCATCTGAAACAAAAAGTAGACAAGTTTCTTCTCTACAAGCAAAGGCTTTTGCTTCTATGATGGCTAATAATTTATTTTCAAGTGAAGATAATGGAGCACAATTAAAAAGTACAACTGCAGATGCTAACCGCACTGTGGAAGCTATACAAGCTATTGTGGCGGAAAGTAAAGATACTGTAATGTTTTCTGTAAATTTTGGTGGCAATAAAGGGTTTATGCTTATCTCCGGTGATAAAGAAGATGCCCCAATTGTAGCTCTTTCAGATGTTGGTTCATTTGATATTAACAATCTTAATCCTACTGTAACAATATGGCTTGAAGGGCAAAAAGAGAACATTGCTGAACAAATGAAAGAACCTCTAGTAGAAAACGACGATGACCATTCATTGTGGAGTGGTATTTTAAGTGATTCTGCTCAAGTAGAATTCGAATTTGTAAGCGATATGCCAAAACTAAAAGGCTGCCCAACTGGAGAAAACCCTTCGGGAAGATCTACTGTTTATCCTTATTTAGGAGTGAAGAATAAGTGGGGACAAGGTTTAGGTTATAATTGTGATGCAAAAGTCAGGAGAGCTCTTGCCGGCTGCCCTTCCGTTGCAATTGGGCAATTATGTCGAGAACAAAAATTTCCTGGAAACTATAATTATTCAGGTATGCCTCATGATTTATCTTCTTACTACAATTATCGCTCAAACGATATCTCAAAAATGTTTCGTAGTATAGGTGATAAAATTCCAGGTTATACTTGGAGTGTGAATGGTAGTGGAGCAAAACCTACTAATATAGTAACAGGGCTTAAACGATTAGGTTATTCTCGTGTAAGCTTCAGTAATTACAACCTAGTAACTGTTTATAATAATTTGCGAAAAGGAAATCCTGTGTTATTAGCATCATATCAAAATGGTCGTTACTCAGGTGGTCATATTTGGTTTTGCGATGGTTATTACGAAGCTAAAATAAAAATTACTCACAAAAAGTGGAGACCCTTTAAGTGGAGGGTACATTGTATTAAGTACAGGTACGATGACTATTTGTACATGAATTGGGGTTGGGATGGCTCACATAATGGTTGGTTTAGAGGAGATGTCAGCTCTTGGAAACCGGGAAATGCGAATTTCAATTATAAACGAAAAATGTACACAAATTTATATCCAGTCAAATAATTCATACTTGACAAACTCTAAGCAAAATAAAAAATATTCTTAATTAGAATATTTTTTATTTTGATTGATACATTTAAGCTGTTTTAAAAAAAAGCTGCATTATGAAATACTGCTTACTAATTTTATTAATTATGAATATTGGAAATTGTAAGGAAAAATTCTTAAAAGATGAAAAATCACAAGTTCCAATACTACTGTATTTTACCGGTAGTATCCAGTTAAAGTTACAAGACATTAATGGTAACAATTTGCTTGACCCTAAATTTACAGGATATTATAGTTTTGCTGATATTGTCGTGTTTGAGTCAGACGATGTTAATAACGCAGTATATATTTCAAAAGATTATCCAAATGAAGATTACTATTTAGAACTCAGCTTAAATTTGCCCAAATTAAAAAACAGTAATAAAGAACGATTTACAAAAGAAACCATTACCAAAATTAAGTTTGGTAATAATAAAATAGATAATATAAAAGGATTGTTTGAAATTAGTTACAATGAGGCGACGAACCCTAAAGGTTTTGGCACAGGCGGTGGTTATACTATTATTTTACAAAAAGCATGGTTGAACAAAATATTAATTTACGATAAAAAAGAGGTTGGAAATAAACCTAATCAGGAATTACCTATCATTATAAAAGAAGCTAACAAGTAAAAATTATACTACGCAACCTTTCGTTGCAATCAGTATCTTTTAAGTGCACCACAAATAAAAAAAATTATGAAAAATTACGTTTTGTTCGCATTGTTACTCCTATTTGCTGTAGCTTGTGATGACGGAGAAGCAGATGAAAAATCTTTAGAAATGCCTATTATACGTTGGGAAAACACCATAGAATTACGAATAGAAGATTCTAAAGGAACAGATTTACTTAACCGTCGAAACGCAGGGTATTATCAAGATTCAGACATTGATATACTTGAAAGTAATGACGCTTCTAATACTGTTTCTGTTCAAAAATACTCACCCGAAACAGATTATTATTACCTGCAATTGCACTTAAATTATCCCAAGCCAGATATAGATAAGGGCAAGAGTTACGATGAAGAACTTATCTCAAAAGTTAAGTTTGGTAATAATGAAACAGATGAAATTAAAGCACTATATAAGGTAACATACCAAACGGGAAATGCCAATGGTTTAGGCACGAGTAGCGGTTATACCGTTATATTACAAGAAGCTTGGTTTAATGGTAAAAAAGCTTACCAAATACAAGAGTATCAAAATACCGATTGGGAACTGCCTATTATTGTAAAAGTACCAAATAATTAATTCTTATTTTATCTCCTAAAAAAATCAAAATAATTTGAAAAGTGAAATATATCTTCACTATTTTTTTACTGTTTTTTGGTATATATTATACACAGGCACAAACGCACACTATCAGTGGTTATGTTGTTGATACCCTAACGGGTGAAAAAATTATATCAGCAAGCGTTTACAATGCTAATACTTATCGAGGAGTAACTACTAACAGTTATGGGTTTTACTCCTTTAGTAGTAATGCAGAAGCGGTTAAATTTACGGTATCATATGTTGGCTATGCTACCTATACAAGAGAAATAAAACTTAGTACCGACACATTTCTTAATATTCATTTAGTTCCTTCTTCAACGCTTCATGAAGTTATTGTACAAGCTTCAAAGTCAAATGAGGTGCGCACCTCACAAATGAGCACCATTAATTTACCCATGCAAACTATTAACAAAGTGCCAGTACTGTTTGGCGAAGCCGATATAATAAAAACCATACAGCTACTGCCTGGTGTGCAATCGGGTTCTGAGGGTATGAGTGGAATGTATGTAAGAGGAGGCGGAGCAGACCAAAACCTTATACTGCTCGACGGAGTGCCAGTATATAACGCTAACCATTTGTTTGGTTTTTTTTCGGTTTTTAATTCCGATGCCATACAAAGCGTAAAACTTACCAAAGGAGCTTTCCCTGCACGGTATGGTGGACGCTTATCTTCGGTGTTAGATGTTAGCATGAAAGAAGGTAACAATCAAAAACTCGGAGGCACAGCATCTCTTGGGCTTATTTCTTCTAAGTTTATGCTGAACGGTCCTATAAATAAGAAAACATCATTCCTTGTATCAATACGCCGTACTTATGCCGATGTATTAGTATTGCCGTATTTAAAAAAGGTGGAAAAGGACAAAGGGTACGACAAGTACAAAGTAGGTTATTATTTTTATGACTTAAATGCAAAAGTGAATCATAAGTTTAACGACAAACACCGTATATACATTAGTACCTACACAGGCAAAGACAAGTACCATAAGAATGAAAAGAAAAGTGGCGAAAAAATAGTGTATGATGATGTTGCCGTTGAACAATGGCCACATCTTGATACTATACATTGGTCAACAGCAGCCGATACTGAAATGTGGTGGAGTAATATTACCTCTGCTCTACGGTGGAATTATGTGATAAATAACAAACTGTTTGCCAATACCACCGCCACATATAGTTGGTACAAGATGAAAAACACATCAGGTTCGGGTTACAATACCGAACTTTCTTTTATGGAGTATGGTTCACATATTGAAGATATGGGAATAAAACTTGACTTTGATTATTACCCCACACCCAAGCACAGTATCAAATTTGGGGTATCTGAAACCTACCACACCTTTAATCCGGGAGTTGTAGCACGGCAATATAATAGCGCCGATACCTTAGGAGGCAATACAATAAAGAACCAAAAACAATACGCGCACGAAGTGTCAGCCTATATTGAAGATGATGTAAGTATTGGTAGCCGTTTAAAAGCCAATATTGGTGTAAGATGGTCGGGCTTTAAGGTTGGAGATAAGTTTTATAATGCCTTTGAGCCTCGTTTATCAGCACGTCTGTTATTGACTGACAAGTTAAGTATAAAAGGAGCTTATGCCCAAATGAACCAATATGTAAATTTGTTAGTTAATTCAAATATTGGTTTACCTTTCGACCTTTGGGTTCCTGCTACCGAAAACATTACTCCACAAACTTCGTCACAAATATCCTTTGGTTCGGTATATGCAATAAACAATAAGTTGGATTTTAGTATAGAGGGCTTTTACAAAAAGATGGAAGACCTAATAGAATATAAAGAGGGAGCTTCGTTTATGTCGGCTGGCAGCGACTGGCAAACTAAAGTAACACAAGGAAAAGGTTGGGCTTATGGTTTGGAATTGCTGCTTATGAAACGTTTGGGCAATACTACAGGGTGGATTGGTTATACGTGGAGCAAATCGGAACGGCAATTTGACGAAATAAGCTTAGGTGAAATCTTTCCATATAAATTTGACCGCAGACACGATATTAGTATTGTGGTATCGCACAAGCTAAACAATAAGATAGATATAGGAGCCACTTGGGTATATGGCACAGGTAATACTGCAACACTAGCATATATGTCTTATCCATCACAAAATCAAATGCCTCACCAAACAAGTGAAATTTCTGATGAACCCTACCATCCTGAAATAGAATATATTGAAAGGCGCAATAACTTTCGTATACCCGCTTATCACCGCCTTGATGCCAGTATTAATTTTAAGAAAGAAAAAAAATGGGGGCGCCGTATATGGAATATTTCAATTTATAATATGTACAATCGTCAAAACGCATTTCTGGTAGAGTGGGAAATAGATATGGACACAAACAATAAAAAATTAATGCAATCCAGTATGTTTCAAATTACACCTTCAGTATCGTACAAAATAGAGTTTTAACATTATGAAAACTAAAATATTATATCCTCTTTTTGCTTTTATTGCAATAATATGCTCTTGCGAAAGGGAGTTGGAAATAGACCTACCTAATACTCCACCTCAAATAGTAATCAATTCAAGGTTGTTTCAAGATAGTACATTTAGTGTTAATGTATTTCGTACCTCTTTAATTAACGAAAACCACACTAACCTTTGGTACGTAGATACAGCAAGAGTAAGCGTGTACAATAACAATGAGTGGATAGAAAACCTGACATTAAATTCGCGTGGTAATTATATCGGAACACATTGTACAAAAGCCAATGCCGATTACAGGCTTGAGGTTGCAGTCAAAGGCTATTCAACCGCTACGGTAAGTACTAAAACGCTTGACAAAGTACCAATAATAAGACTTGATTCTATTGGCCCTTTTGTTGATGCCGAGGCACAGGAGAAATTTTTCAATTTTGCAATACGTTTTAAAGATAACAGTCATACTAAGGATTATTACATGCTTGACTTCTCAGAATATACAGCCGTTGGTTCAGAAATATCTAGAATTTTCAGCAAAGATCCTGCTATTGAAATAGGGGGTGATGGATATATTTATCCCGGTGAAGAAATAAAATACTATAGTAATTTCTATTTTTCTGATGAACTGTTTAATGGACAAGAGTATGCTCTTTCTATTTGTGTTCCGCAATACAAAGTTAACGAAGGTTTTACCGTTAATTTAAGCCACATTTCGCCCGAGCAATTTAAGTATGCACAAACAATTGATGCATATAATGAAAGTACAGGTGACCAAATGTCTTTGTTTTTTCAGGCAGTACAGGTTTACGGTAATGTAGAAAATGGCTTAGGTATATTGGGCACATTTTCAAGCTATACGCAAAGGTACGAATATGAGTATCCTGTTAAATAAGGTAGCGCTTGGAGGAAAAGCATGCCTTAAAAACTATAAAAAAAAGCTGAAGCCATTTTACCCCCCCATATTCAAGAGGGTTAGCAAAAATACAATTTTAAACATGCATAAAATTACCGAAGTACAAATAGAAAAAAGGCAGGCTGTTTTAAAAAATGGCGAAATTTACCAAGTATCGGTACGTAAAATGAAAGAAATAGTGCAATTGCTTGAAACATTAAACTAAGATATATACTACGCTTATTAGATTAGGCTTAACGTTTATTAGATAACATGAACATTATGCTAAACTTACTATAAAAGTATTTACATTAGCAATGTTCAATTTTGGCCAATGGAACAAATACCCGTGAGCTAACACATTTTTTAGCGAAAACAAAAAGCCCACGGGCAACGCACTGTAGCGCAGTGCAAATTTAATGAAACTATCTAATTTATTGGATTAAGTTGAATTAAATCTCGATTTATCGGGGTAAGATGAAACTTTACAATCTATAGGATAGTTTAGAAAACTTCAACTTTTGTTGGAATAAATTATTTTATTAACAATTTAAATTTGTAAAAATGGAAAATTTAGAATTATTAGGTGTTCAGGAGATGGAT
>JAUXEM010000108.1 GCA_030620515.1 Salinivirgaceae bacterium | reverse complement strand
TTCGACTTTCTAAATATTAAAACGAGCTACTCTAGCCTCAGGCTAGACTCCATCCCGCAATATATCATAAATATTATTAGTCTATTTTGTAAAAATATATTTTCGACTTTCTAAATATTAAAACGAGCTACTCTAGCCTCAGGCTAGACTCCATCCCGCAATATATCATAAATATTATTAGTCTATTTTATAAAAATACATTTTCGACTTTCTAAATATTAAAACGAGCTACCTAGCCTCAGGCTAGACTCCATCCCGTAATATTACTTAAATAATCTATATCAAATAAAGAACGTTAAGCATTTTCTCAAACGCGGATGCAAATATACACTTTAATATTTATTACGCAAACTTATTCTTGTATTTTTCTTGTAAAAAACACAAAACAGCAAAATTTCTTTCAATATAACCTAATAACCGCAAGTAGTTAGTTAACCTCTTGATAGTGAAGGCTTGACTTGCATATTACAGATGAATTACTCTTGTTACAAAACTCTGTTAAGCAACTAGACAAACCCTCACTATGCGTATTTAAGCAATAAAGAATGCGATTGATCATAAAAACCATTCACAAGTAATAATCTTTTTTATCTTTGCACGAATCAATAAACATATAAGTGGAAGAAACCAAGAAAAAGCGGAAACTCCGTCATAAATTAAAAGATAGATATCGTTTGGTTATCATGAACGATGATACCCTTGAAGATGTATATTATGCAGTGCTTTCGCGTATTAACTTTATGGTATGGATTGGCTTTGTTGGTGTAATACTTGTTGCAATTGGAATTATATTGGTTTCCTTTACTCCCTTACGCGAATATATTCCTGGTTATCCTGATGGTAATGTGCGCCGACTATTTATTATAAATAGCTTGCAAGTTGATTCTCTAGAACAACAACTAAATATTCGCGATAAATATATTCTAAATATACATTCTATTTTAAAGGGAAAAGAAACACAACCACATATGAATGGCATAGATTCTTTACCCGAATTAACTAATATAACATTTGAAACATCAAATTTCGATTCTATATTAAAAGAACAGTTTGAGCAAGAGGAAAAATATGGTATCTCCACTTTATACAAACCTGTTAAACAGGAATTTCAAATTAATAAATTACATTTTTTCTGCCCCTTAAAAGGATCCGTTACTAATGTGTTTGATGCCCGTGGAAATCATTATGGCATTGACATTGTATCGAATATGAACGAACCTATTTTAAGCGTATTAAGCGGCACTGTTATTATGGCAGGTTGGACGCTTGAAGCTGGTTTTATTATTCAGGTACAACACCAGAACGACTTAATATCGGTATATAAACACAACTCACAACTCCTTAAAAAGATGGGCGATAAAATATTTGCTGGCGAACCAATTGCAATTATTGGTAATACTGGCGAATATACTACCGGTCCTCATTTACATTTCGAACTTTGGCATCAAGGCACACCCCTGAATCCAGGTGATTATATAGTATTCTAATAAATTATTCATGCCTAAACATATAGCTATACTTGGTTCAACCGGATCAATAGGAACACAAACTTTAGATGTTATTCGTGCACATAGCGATAAACTAGTAGTTGAAGTACTAACAGCTAATTCAAGTGCCGACCTGCTTATTCAACAAGCTAAAGAATTTAAACCAAATACTGTTGTAATTGCCGACGAAAGCAAATACACTCAAGTTAAAGAGGCATTAATCGATTTAGACATTAAGGTTTTTGCTGGAGCAGACTCTTTGTCGCAAGTGGTACAAATGGGAACGGTGGACACGGTAGTTACAGCTATGGTTGGTTATGCCGGATTAAAACCAACCATTGAAGCCATAAAAGCAAAAAAGAATATTGCCCTTGCCAATAAAGAAACACTTGTGGTTGCAGGCGATTTAATTACAAAGTTGATAAAGGAAAACCATGTTTTCTTAACTCCTATAGATTCAGAACATTCTGCCATATTTCAATGCCTAACTGGCGAGCCTCAAGAAATTGAGAAGGTAATACTTACTGCGTCGGGCGGACCATTTCGCACCAAAAGCATTGACGAATTGCAGAAAGTAACTAAAGCGCAAGCACTTAAACACCCTAATTGGGAAATGGGTGCTAAAATAACTATCGACTCAGCTACCATGATGAACAAAGGGCTGGAGGTTATTGAAGCAAAATGGCTGTTTGGTGTTGAAGCCGATAATATACAAGTGGTGGTGCATCCGCAAAGTATTGTGCATAGTATGGTACAATTTACCGATGGCAGTATAAAAGCACAAATGGGACTTCCTGACATGAAATTACCCATTCAATATGCCCTAAGTTATCCTGACAGGTGGCATTCTGATTTCGAGCGTTTCGATTTTACCAAATATCCTCAGCTTACTTTTGAAGAACCTGATTTTGATAAATTTCGCTGTTTAGCTATTGCCTACGATGCGTTACGTAAGGGTGGCAATGCTGCTGCAATTATTAATGCAGCCAACGAAATTGCAGTGGATGCTTTCTTGAAAGAGAAAATTGGCTTTTTAGATATTGCCAATCTAGTTGAAAAAGCAATTAATGGCATTGGTTTTGTAGACAAACCGAGCTACGACGATTATGTAGCTACCGATGTTGAAACTAGAAAATATATATCATCTATAATATAAATAGATTTTGAGATATGAGAAGTGAGAAGTGAGACAAAAAAAGAAAAACTAAGAACATGTATGTTGAAATATATGTCAAGATGTTGTAATTATAGTGAATTTTAACAAACTATTACAATATTAAACTTGCTTAAAAAGCAAATCACAAATAAGTAAAAGAGAATTAAATAAAATAAAGAATGGAAGTATTTGTAAAAATTGCACAGCTGTTATTAAGCTTATCAATATTGGTTATTGTTCATGAATTTGGGCATTTCTTTTTTGCCAAACTGTTTAAAACTAGAGTAGAAAAATTCTACCTGTTTTTCGATCCATGGTTTTCACTATTTAAATTTAAAAAAGGCGATACTGAATATGGTATTGGCTGGTTGCCACTTGGTGGTTATGTGAAAATTGCAGGTATGATAGACGAGTCGATGGATAAAGAGCAGATGAAACAACCGGCTAAACCTGATGAGTTTCGTTCAAAAACTACTGGACAGCGCTTACTTATTATGATTGGTGGTGTATTATTTAACCTTATTTTGGCTGTAATAATTTATGCTAGTATTCTAAAAGTTTGGGGTGAAGAGTATTTGCCTGTCGAGAATATGAAGTATGGTATTGTTTGCGATTCAACCGCTTTAAACATAGGCCTACAGAATGGTGATAAAATACTTACTATTGACAATCAAAAAATTGAAAAATACCGAGGAATAACAGCTTTTATTTTATTAAACGAAGCTAAAACAATACAGGTTGACAGAAATGGAAATAAAGTTGAAGTAAATATAACGAAAGATTTAATTCCTAAATTGATTAAAGGAAAGACTTTTATTACTCCACGTACTCATTTCTATATTGCACAGTTCACAAAAAAATCAGCTGCAAAAAACGCAGGTATGCTAATTGGCGATAAGGTTGTAGGATTCGATACTATTTCTACCCCTTTCTACGATCAGTATAGAACAAGCATAAAAGGGTTTGCAAACCAAACTGTAGAAGTTAGGATAGAACGTGATGGAACACCTATGAAAATTGAGGTTGCGGTTTCTGAAGAAGGTTTAATTGGTGTTGTTTGCGACTACTATAAACCTTTTGAACTAAAACGAATTGAATATGGTTACCTAGCTGCTATACCTGCAGGGATTAAAAAATCGGTTAAAGTAGGGCAAGATTATCTAAAACAATTCAAATTGTTATTTAATCCAGAAACAAAAGCTTACGAGTCGGTTGGTGGATTTATTGCCATTGGTAATATTTTTCCATCGGAATGGGACTGGCAATCATTTTGGGGACTGACAGGTTTTTTAAGCATCATGCTTGGTATTCTAAACATATTACCAATTCCTGCTTTAGATGGTGGGCACGTATTGTTCTTATTGTACGAAGTAGTAACCCGACGTAAGCCTAGCGATAAGTTTATGGAGTATGCGCAAATGGTAGGTTTATTTTTACTTTTAGCCTTACTACTATTTGCCAATGGTAACGATATTTTTAAGCTCTTTACTAAATAGTGGTCGTCTATAAAGTCCGATATCTGCGTTAGCCTTGATAGCAAACTTTATGAATCAGACCCCGACCTCAGCTTTGTTGTTCAAGCTATGACTTTATGCGCTGACTCTGAACAACTTGCAAGCGACAATATATTAAAAAAAGCCTTTGTAATTATTGCGGAGGCTTTTTTCATGTAAAAAATAATTTGTGTAGCAAAAGTGTTTTACGTAAAATTGCATCAAAATTAATTAAGGTCACTAAAATGCGAAATATCATAATTTTATTAATAATAGCTATTGCATTAGTTTTACCTAGCTCAATAAAAGCACAAGTTAACGATAAAAACTACATGTTTGTAACGAGTTTGAACACAGGTTTACAACGAAAAATGTATGCCAATGAAATAATGTTCGATCAAAATGAAAAATATGTTTTTGTTAATTACGGAAATAAGCCAACCTACATTTTTGCGTTTGAATATGGTACTTGGCAACCTATTGTATATTTCAGACTATCTAATTGGGTAGATTTCTCAGGTGCATACGTCGACACTGAAACAAAAAACATTTATGTAAAAGCATTCAGATATAGTACCGAATATTACAAACTTAACATTGAATCGGGCAAACAGGAATTAAGAGAGTGCGAAACACTACCAGAGGGCTGTAATATTGTAGAACCAAAACAAGGTGAAAAAACAATTCTATCTAAAGACAAAAGCTTCTACATTTCAATCAACAAAAAGAATGCTCGTGACATTAAAGTGTACCAAAACAAATAGTTAGACAAGTTGATAAATTGTTAATTATAAGCGACTAAAAAAGCTCTTACATTATACAGGCTAGAACACCTTTGCTATATCTTTGTTATCTTTCAAAAAAATAAACACAAGTACTATGTATATACAATTACTAAATGACAAGCCTGTTCTTAATCAACATAATTATAATGTGAAGTTTGTTGATGCAACAAAAACAGATAAAATAACACTTCTTTCTGATAAAGACCTTGAATATATTAAGATTAAAAACAAGGCTAAACAAAATATTATTCCTTTATATGGCGGGTCGCTTACAAACTGGATAATTATTCCAAAACTAGAGGATAAAAGTAATGAAAGCTTTAGATGCCTTGGTGCTGATTTTGCTAAGCAAGCACAAAACGAAAAAGCCAATGAAATTAATATTGATGGTTCTGGTATTAAGAACAACGAATTATTAGCTTTTGCCGAGGGCTTTGTTTTAGAAAGTTATCGCTTTTTAAAATATTTTAAGTCGGAAACTAAAACTGAAAAGTTTTTCACCGTAAAACAGCTAAATATTTTCCATTCTAAATTAAGCAATGCCGATGTTTCATTTATTAATAATAGCCTTAAAGCAGTATTTTGGGCTCGCGATATGGTAAACGAACCAGTAAACTTTATGAACGCTGTTCGCTTTTCGCAAGAAGTAGTATTGCGTGGGCAAGAGGCTGGTTTTTCGGTGGAGGTATTCGATAAAAAGAAAATTTCATCGCTACGTATGGGTGGGCTTTTAGCTGTAAACAAAGGAAGCATTGATCCACCAACCTTTACTGTTTGCGAGTGGAAACCAAAAAACGCAGTAAATAAAAAACCATATGTTTTAGTAGGAAAAGGCATTATGTACGACACCGGCGGATTAAGTTTAAAACCTACGGCAAACAGTATGGATTTGATGAAAAGCGATATGGGCGGCGCTGCTGCTGTTGCAGCATCAATATATTCAATTGCTTTAAACAACTTACCTGTTTGGATCATTGGTTTATTACCAGCCACCGACAACCGCCCCGATGGGAATGCATATACACCTGGCGACATTATTAAAATGTACAATGGCTTACACGTTGAAGTATTAAATACCGATGCAGAAGGAAGAATGATATTGGCAGATGGCTTAAGCTATGGTGATAAATATAAACCCGAACTAATTATGACTGTTGCCACCCTAACTGGTAGTGCATCAATGGCTTTAGGTTCCCATGCATCTGTATTTATGGGTAATGCCGATTCCAAATGGTTCAATTCGTTTATTGAATCGGGTGAAAATACTAACGAACGATTGGTACAGTTCCCTTTTTGGAAAGAATATGGAGAATCGTTAAAATCGAACATTGCCGACTTAAAAAATCTTGGTGGACGTGAAGGAGGAGCCATTTCAGCTGGCAAATTTTTAGAAAACTTTACAGAATCGCCATATATACATTTTGATATAGCAGGAACCGCTTTTTTAACTGCCGACGAAAAATATAAGCCAAAAGGAGGAACCGGTTTTGGGGTTAGATTATTTACAGAATTTTTCAAAAACATCTCGTATTCAGCAAATAAAAAGTAAAATTCATGTAAGTTTGTAGTTCTCACAAAATATATAAAACATGAGCAAAAAACGTATTAAAATAGGAATAACCCACGGAGATATAAACGGAATTAGTTACGAAGTAATTATTAAAACCTTTCAGGACAATAGAATTTTTGACTTTTGTACACCAATTATATATGGCTCGCCCAAAGTAGCAGCATATCATCGTAAAGCTTTAAATGTTTCGAGCTTTAATTTTAATAGTATTCCTAAAGCTGAAGACGCTAGCCCACGAAAAACGAATTTAATTAATTGCTTAGACGATAATGTTCGCGTAGAATTAGGTAAGTCAACTCCAATGGCAGGAGAATCGGCACTTATTTCGTTAGAGCAAGCAGTTAACGATTTAAAAGAAGGTAAAATTGACGCTTTGGTAACTTTACCACTAAACAAAGACACAACAAAATCGGGAGACTATAGTTTTTTAGGACATACTAATTTTTTAACCGAAAAGTTTAACGCTTCAGAATCGCTTATTCTAATGACTAGCGAAACAATGAAAGTTGGTGTAGTTTCAGGACACGTTCCTATTTCCGATGTAAACAAATACATTACTGTAGATAATATTCTGAAAAAACTAAAACTTTTAAATAATACACTAATAAAAGATTTTGCTATTCAGAAACCCAAAATTGCCGTCTTAGGACTTAATCCTCATGCTGGCGATAGCGGAACTATAGGTAAAGAAGAAGAAGAGATTATTATTCCGGCTATTGCAAAAGCCAAAGAGGAAGAAAATATATTGGCAATAGGACCATTCTCTGCTGATGGTTTTTTTGGATCAGATAGCTTTTCAAAATTCGATGCTATTTTAGCCATGTATCACGATCAAGGAATTGCTCCATTTAAGGCACTTAATTTTGGGTCAGGGGTAAACTATACAGCCGGCTTGCCTATTATTCGAACAACACCCGATCATGGAACAGCATATGAGCTTGCTGGCTTAGGAAAAGCATCTGCGAATTCGTTGCGTCAGGCAATATATTTGGCTTGTAATATATACCATAATAGAGAGCAGCATAAAGAATTAACAGCAAATCCATTACCAAAATATGTTGTTTCAGACTAAGATAAAAAATTAATAATAATTAAAAAGGGTTCCTGTTTGGAACCCTTTTCAATTTTGTCCGTTTTGTATTGCAAAACGAACTATTCTCTCTAAACAAATGCCTGTTTGTAAGGAATTATGGTTATTCAGGTTCTTTAACTACGGGAGCAGCATTTGTTTCAATAAGAAATTTTGTGTCTGACAGTCTTTCGGTCATTTTATTATTAATATATACATAAAACTCTTCTGGTAATTCAATATCAATATCAATATATGCCCAATTACAAAACATAGTGGTAGAAACTAAATCGGCTGGGCGACGAGGAAGGGTGTATTCAAATATTTTATTTTCATCCTTATCGCGGATAATTACAAAAAACAGCTTATTATTTGTTTCAAACTGATCGTAACGCTCAACGTATAATATTATTCGTCCTCCTTTAGCTTTCGACTTAAAATAATTTCTGGATTGTAAATAGCGTTCTTGCCCCCATTCTTCTCTTTTAGCAGTGTCTTGTGCCAAAAGAATAAGTTGCTGATAGCTATAATAGGCAATATTTGTTTTAGGAAAAACAGCAATGTCATTGTAGAATTCCAATTCTGAAAACAATAATGAAATACGATGACCATAAGTAACATACACAGAACCTTCATAAAGCTGTATTTTCTTAAGTGCATTGTCTACTTGTGCGCTTAATGAAACATTCAGTGCTAATATTAAAATAATTAGATTTAGTACTCTTTTCATCAATTCAATTTTTAGGATAAACATTCCTTTTGATTAAAACAACAATCTTTACATTGCACAGTTAATATCAAATTTCATCTAAGTCTGCTTTATCTGGTTATGGGTTCATTTGTTTTAATATTTTCGGGTTGATAAATTAAATATATACTTTCACTTTTTTCTTGTTTCCACATTTCATGATTAGTACAAGAATAATATCCTTGTTCACCTGCTTGTATCATAAGTTGATTTAAAGGGTCACTCTTTTTTGTCAGTTCAACACGCCCCGATTCTACCATTACTGAAATGGCTTTTTTCTTATCGCATGAACTAACTCTGAAAGAAGTTCCCTTAACTCTTATTTGAGCATCTCCAATAGTTATTACAACATCATTTTCTGTTGTTTTAGGCACCACAAAAAAAGCTTCGCCCTTCAAGCTGTATTCTTGTTTGTTTTGTGAGAAATATTGATTTTTGGGAGTTAATTCAGAGGAAGGGTATAGGTAAACAACACATCCATTTTCAAGGGTGTCGGTAATATAATCGTTACTTGAAGTTTGAAGGGTATTATTTGCTACAGATAAAGAATGCAAGAACCAGCCGGCTGCAACTAAAATTAGCATTGTGGCTGCAATTGCTAACCATTGTTTCTCAAAGCGATAATGTTTTTTTTCTCTTCGTTTTAATACTGCAGAAAACTTGTCCCAATTTGCTCCGTCAAGCTCATTAATAATTTCCTTAGTATTCCATATTTCTTTGCTTTGCTCAAACACTTTTTTATTATCA
This sequence comes from Salinivirgaceae bacterium, assembly GCA_030620515.1. Classification (GTDB taxonomy): domain Bacteria; phylum Bacteroidota; class Bacteroidia; order Bacteroidales; family SZUA-534; genus JAUXEM01. The sequence continues at coordinate 3,179 of JAUXEM010000108.1, read as the reverse complement.
TCACTTTCGCTTATCCATTGATATAAGAATGCCTCATCCTTTTCGTTTAAGGTACTGCTTAAATGGTCAATAATAATATTGTGTATATATTCTGGTTTATCTAACATGTTTACTTTCTTTACTAGTATAACAACTCTGTAATTAATCTCCCTTACTTAAGTTCTTTATAATAATGCTTCATCTTCTTCTGAAGCATTAATCGAGCTTTTCTTACTTGCACTTCAACTGTTTTCTCACTTATTGATAGTTCTTTACCTATTTCTTTATGTCTTAATCCATCTACCCTACTCATTAAAAAAATAAGCTTTGTTCTGGCAGGCAATGTTTCTATCGCTTTTTTTAAAGCTCCGCTTAAAAACGGATTTGGTTCTTTAAACTGAACCGATTTGTTTCCAATTATATAAGCTTCTTCGGCATGAATATTAACAATTTTATTATGCCTAATATAATTTAAAGCTTGATTATGAATACTCTTAAACAAATAAGCCTTTAGGTTAAAGTCACTACTTAACATTTGTCGCCTATCCCAAATCATTAAGAAAGCTTCTTGAACAAGCTCCTCGCTCATTTCACGTTGGCGCACAAAAGATTGAGCATAATTAAAAAGCTGAGCATAATATAATTCGTATATTACTCTAAATGCTTCCTGATCGCCTTTTTGTAAAGCTTTAATATGTATAGCTATTGATACAGACAAATTCGTTTCTAATTTGGTTACTTAATTAACACCTAGCTGTTTCAAAAACCCTTACAAAATAATTATTCTTTTATTGTATTTCATTCTGTAACTGCTCATACAAATCACTAGAGAATAATTCCAACGAGGTTATTTTAGCATCGGCAATAGCAAACTCCTTTTTATTATAATTTGCTTCTTCAGGTACTGCTACCACTTTCATTTTTGCAGCCTTACCAGCAAGTACTCCATAAAGAGAATCCTCAAAAACAAGACATTCCTCGGGTCTCACATTAAGTTTATTTGCTGTAGTAAGAAATATTTCGGGGTGTGGTTTACCATATTGCAAGTTTTCTGCTGATTCTATAGTTGCAAATTCTTGTTTTATATTTAACTTATTAACCACCGTGCTTATTAAATTATAATTTGATGCTGAGGCAAGTGCTAAAAGCATATTCTTGTTTTTAAAAAACTCAATGGTGCGATATACACCTGACATAGCTTCTCCTTTATCTACTACCAATGCGGTTACTTTTTCCATAATCGCATTCAGCGTTTCGTTTACATTTAATTTTGCTTTTGGATAAATGGTTGCCCAATGTTTTATTACTTCATCTACACGCATTCCGGTAGTTTTTCGGCAATCGTCGTCGCTAAGTATAATTCCACACTTTGCAAACACTTCAATTTCGGCTTTACGCCATAGTGGTTCTGAGTCAATTAGTAAACCATCCATATCAAAAATAACTGCTTTAATCATAAGTAATATCGTTGGGCTATGGTTAGTACTGGATTTCAAGGAACTGTACTTTCGGTCTTGCACTCTGTTTGATTAATGAACTAATCTTCATTTTTATCTCTAAAACCCGTATTAACTATAGCCATTGTTAGCATTCGTTTTAATTCTTTCGCTGTTGGAACTTTCCCTTTTAATTTACTTGGTAATTTGTGAGTTAATTTATATTCAGAAACTCCAATTGGTTTTGAACTCGATCTTAAACTATATTCAACTTCAATATTGTCTTTTGTTGGACAGAGAATAATTCCAATAGATGGATTATCATCTTGTTGCTTTTCTTGTTCGTCTAATAGTTCAAGGTAGAAATTCATCTTTCCTGCAAATTCAGGCTCAAATTCAACAGTTTTTAATTCAATTGCGATTAAACACTTTAAAAATCTGTGATAGAAAAGCAAATCAATAAAATATTCCTTTTGATTTAGTTTTAATCTGTATTGATTTCCAATAAACGTAAAGCCATAACCAAGTTCCAATAATAAATCTCTGATATTTTCTACAAGTCGGTTTTCTAATTCTCTTTCGAGTATTGGTTTGGTTATTCCAAGAAAATCAAGATTATATTCACTTTTCATTGCTTCATTTGCTTGTTCGGATAAATGAACAGGCAATGCTTTGTAAAAATTGCTAAGTTTTGGATTTACAAGATGATGTTTATAAGCGCCTGCTTTAATTTGATTTAGCAAAACAGACCTGCTCCAACCTAATTTATCCGTTGCTTTTAGATAGTACATTTTTTCATTACTATCTTTTATTTTGTGCATTATTAATAAATTCTGTCCCCAAGGTATTGTAAATGCTATTTCTAAAAGATCAGTTTTATCTTTATATTCCAAATAAAACTGACGCATTCTCCAAAGATTTTGAGGTGAATATCCTTTTGCTCCGTCAACGGTTTTGTTAATATCTTGAGATAATGTTTCAACAATTGATTTTCCCCAATTATTTATTTCTTGGTTTTTGACAATTAGTTTTCCAAGTTCAAAATTCTGACCAATATGATATTTGTTAAGTGATTTATATGCTTCGTATTTTGCAGAATTAATTGTCTTAATTACCGCTTTGAAAAATTTATTATATGCTGTTAATTCACTCATTCAGTTTGTCTGTTTATTTATCGCACACTTGTGCGATAAAACAAAAATACAATTTCTTGCACACCTGTGCGAGAAATTAAATGGTATTTTATTTGTCTTAAGAATATTATTTACAATTTCTAATATATGCCTTTGCCATCCACCACAAATTTACTCAAATGCAACAGTAACAAATTCATAACTATCATTCGATTTTTTGTTAATTAAAGTTTCAACTTTTTTTCATAATTTGCTGTGGACCACATTTTACTAATTTTTATTATTGCATCCGTTTATAATTAATTTTTTATTTGCCGGATGGTACAACCAAAATCTGGACGATACAATGTTTAAATTAATCATGGATGTTTCATAATACTTTTGCTGTAGTTTCTGGAATTCTTGTTTTAGTGTTTTAATAAATGCTAACTATTTTATAACTGTAGCATAAAAGCTCGACAAAAATCTGCTCTAATTTTGCTTCATTAAGTTTCATTTTTTCAAGCCTTTAGCCTGAATAATTCATGACCGGTCCCAATTTTCCATCGGGAAACTTTTTCAAAAATAAATTTCTTAACAAACGCAATCTTATAGTATAATAATAAATATGTTAATTGCTTTTTGAAAAAGT
>JAUXEM010000176.1 GCA_030620515.1 Salinivirgaceae bacterium | reverse complement strand
CAACTTTATACATTAATAATTTTAAATTTATTAATAATAATTTAAGTACACCTACGATATAAACAAAGATATTTAACTGCTTGACAATTAGTTACGATACACATCGGAATGTCTTGACAATTCCAGACGAAATAATATTAATCAATTAGTTAAGCTATCACTCTGCGGATATAAGGGAATAGTACTGTAAAAATAGTAAATGAGAATTAATATTATAAAAATGATTCATTGATATTTATAAAATGGAATGCAATATTTCAATATTAATTCTCTACTGACACATAACGTATTTTCATGTCCCTAAACACATAAAGCTATCTAACCTTTATAACATGTTTTAGTGAAAAATAAAAATATTATTTTGGCACTTTAAAATTTCAAAAAAAGAAAGATATGAAAAAACATTTACTAAAATTTATTGTATTTTCAATTTGTATGATTGGCACAGCGGTTAGCAGTTTTGCGCAAGAAATTGAAAATACTGGAATCTCATCAATATTAGAAATTCAGCAATATAATCGTGCCATACATATTATGGCAATGCTATTAATTGGTTTTGGCTTTTTAATGGTTTTCGTTAAAAAGTATGGTCGCTCAGCTATTACAGCCACCTTTTTATTGGTTAGTGTATCTATACCTTTGTATTTGGCTGTAAAAAGTATGGGCGTATTTCATCAAACATCTGAGATTCAGCAATTTATTCTTGCTGAATTTGGTGCAGCCAGTTTATTAATAGCAGCCGGTGCTATTTTAGGTCGCATAAAAATGTACCAATATATGATACTTGGTTTACTATTTATTCCTTTCTATATTTTTAACGAGTTTATAGTTTTAGACGACCATTTTAACTTTATAGGTACTATTGCCGATACTGGTGGTTCTATTGTTATTCATGCTTTTGGTGCAATATTCGGAATTTCAGCAGCCATATCATTAACAACAAAAGCACATCGCAAAATACCAATTGAAGCCGATGCAACCTCAGACAGATTTTCGTTGCTAGGAAGTATGATATTATGGGTATTTTGGCCAAGTTTTTGTGCTGCATTGGTACCAGTAGAGGCTATTCCACACACTGTTGTAAACGTTTTTATTGCTCTTTGCGGATCAACAATTGCAACATATATAGCATCGGTAAAAATTAGAGGCAAAATTAATGCTGCCGATATTGCAAATGCAGCCCTAGCCGGTGGTGTTGCCATTGGCGCAACTTGCGATCATGCATCGCATGGCGAGGCTATGATTATTGGTCTTATTGCAGGAGCAATTTCAACAATAGGCTTTGCTATTTTCCAAGCAAAACAAGAGAAATTTCATAAAATTATAGATACTTGTGGAGTTTCAAACTTACACGGAATACCAGGAATATTTGGTGGTTTTGCTGCTATTTTAGTAGTTGATGGAATTGATGCAGCTGCTCAAGTAAAAGGAATAGTAATTACTATTTTAATTGCAATTGTTTCAGGATTAATAACAGGAAAAGTTGTATCACTATTTGGCAAAACAGACAAAATTTACGATGATGAAAATGAATTTGAAGACTAGTATAACTTAACCTGTATTGTGCACAAATAAAGATTTTGTTATAATAAAGGCTTAACCTGAGAAGCAATATACTTGTGCTGAGCATTGTCGAAGTATGAATACTGCGAACAGGTTATAACTTATCTGCCAAGCCAGGCAGGCTAAATTGTTACATATCAGTATTAACAAATAAATGATTTAAGAATAATAGCACTGTATTTTTTTGAATTTTTCAACTATTTGTAATAAAAATACAAATGTTAGTAAACAATACATTTATTAAATACTAATATCCGCAAGTCATCGCATGAGTTTGTTGATTAATAGCAATATAGAATATGATTTATTTCACATTAATTTTACTACTCATCCGATGACTATCAATGCTTTAATCAATGAGATGCGAATTTAAGGTAAATTAATAATATTTTTTTATCTTTTTACTTGCAGATTAAAATAATACCTCTACTTTTGACATCGAATTAAACAGAAAACAAAAATGTATTTAAATCTACATCATTTACATCATCATTTTATTCACGCCAAAAAAGCGCAGGACTGATGTTGTTGTAGGTTTAATTTTTAAAAATATACCGAAGGCTCACAGAAATGTGAGCCTTTTTTTATTATCAAGTTTTTAAATTATGATAAATAAATATAAATTCTCGCAAAAGCGATTATAACAAACAAAAAAAAATGGAAACTATTTTACGAATTGCAGTACAAAAAAAAGGACGACTTAGCGAAAAAACACAAGACTTGCTTAAATTATGTGGCCTAGACCTAAATGGTGGTGGTGCTCAGCTAAAAATTAAGGCGAGTAACTTTCCCCTTGAAGTATTATTTTTACGTGACGATGACATACCTGGTTATGTTTCAAATGGAGTTGCCGACATAGGTGTTGTAGGCGAGAATGTAGCAGATGAAAAAGGCTATAAAGTAGATTTAGTACACCGTTTAGGTTTTGCAAAGTGCCGCTTATCCATTGCTATTCCTCGCAGATTTGAATACGAAGGAACCGAGTACTTAAACAACAAGCGAATTGCAACATCTTATCCTAATATACTGCAAAAATATCTTGATAAAAAAGGAGTAAATGCCCAAGTGAACGAGATAAGTGGTTCTGTAGAAATTGCCCCTGCCATTGAACTTGCCGATGCGGTTTGCGATATTGTTAGCACAGGTAGCACTCTTTTAGCAAACGGATTAAAAGAAGTTGAATCATTCTACAAATCGGAAGCTATTTTAATATCTTCTCCTGAACTTAGTAAAGAAAAGAAAGATATACTTGACAAGCTTATGTTCCGTATTAAATCGGTACAAAAAGCAAAAAAATCTAAATACATAGTTTTAAATGCTCCTAACAATAAAGTAAAAGAAATTGCCACTTACTTACCTGGAATGAAAAGCCCTACTGTAACACCACTTGCAGAGGAAGGCTGGAGTTCAATGAGCTCGGTTATTAATGAGGATGATTTTTGGGACATTTGCGAAAAACTACACGGTGCAGGTGCTGAGGGAATTTTAGTTATGCCTATTGAAAAATCTATTTACTAATTAATGATTCAATGATAGAATGATTGAATGTTAAAAGGTTTAAATATTTGATTATTTAAGTGTTTGAGTTTTGAACATTTGAATTTTGAACTTTCTAACATTTGAACCAATAATTCCTGAATTCGTAGCTAAAAAAAATTGAAACAATGAATATATATATAAACCCATCAAAAGAAAAATGGGCTGAATTAACAAGCAGACCAAACATTAGCAGCAATGAAATTGTGCCTTTGGTAAACAATATTCTAAATAAAGTAAAAGCAAATGGCGACGATGCAGTAAAAGAACTAACCCTAAAATTTGATGGTGCTATACCTTCAAGTTTGAAAGTTAGTGATGCTGAAATTAACGATGCACTACTCTATTTAGACAATAAGCTACAACAAGCTATGCACTTTGCAGCATCGAATATTGAGCGTTTTCATAGCTTACAGTTGCCTCAGGTAATTCGTACGGAAACAACTCCTGGCGTAGAATGCTGGCAAAAAGCTGTGCCAATAAATACAGTTGGTTTGTACATACCGGGCGGCACTGCTCCATTGTTTTCAACTGTACTTATGTTGGCTATTCCGGCACGCATTGCACAATGCAAAAATGTTATTTTATGTACGCCTCCTGATAAAAATGGCAATATTAATAAAGCCATTTTATATGCAGCTAAGCTTTGTGGTATAACTGAGATATACAAAATTGGAGGTGCTCAGGCAATTGCAGCAATGGCTTATGGAACCGTTACTATACCAAAGGTGGACAAAATATTTGGACCAGGAAATCAATATGTAACCACTGCTAAACAGTTAGTATCTGCACAAGGTATAGCTATTGACATGCCTGCTGGTCCTTCGGAGGTTATGGTAATTGCCGATGAAACTACTCCTGCTGAATTTGCAGCAGCCGACTTGCTATCACAAGCCGAACATGGAGAAGATAGCCAAGTAATTTTATTATCGAATAAACGGGGGAAAATTGATGATATTATTGAAGAAACAAAACAACAACTTGCTCAATTACCTCGAAAAGAATTAGCTAAAAAATCATTGGATAATTCTCTGGCTATTGTTTTTGAGAACGAAAAATCATTAGTACAATTCATGAACTTATATGCACCTGAGCATTTGATTTTACTATCAAAAAATGCTGAAGACATTGCCACACAAGTTACTCAAGCAGGCTCAGTATTTATTGGGAATTACACACCCGAATCGGCAGGAGATTATGCATCGGGCACAAACCATACTTTACCAACAAATGGTTTTGCATCTGCTTATAGCGGAGTTAATATGGATAGTTTTATGAAAAAGATAACTTTTCAGCAAATATCTGCAAAAGGACTGCAAGAACTTGGACCAGTAATAGAAACCATGGCCGAAGCAGAATTATTACAAGCACATAAAAATGCTGTTTCTGTAAGACTGAAAGCAATTAATTCGTGAATTCGTGGCTTTTTTAATAATGATAGAATGAGTGAATGTACCAATGTTAGAATAATAGAATAAAAAAGAGAAGGCTATAAACAGTACTCTGTTTTTATTCGTGAATTCGTTGCCAATTAAATAAAGAAAAGAAAAATGAAACAATTCAATATAAACAATCTGGTTCGACAAAACATAAGGGAACTAACTCCATATTCATCAGCACGCGATGAGTTTATTGGAGAAGCGAATGTATTTTTAGATGCCAACGAAAATTCAATTGGTTCGACTATACAAGGCAATTTTAACCGTTATCCTGACTCTCAGCAGTGGGAGTTAAAAGAAAAATTGGCAAAGTATAAACAAGTTCAGCCAGAGCAGATATTTCTTGGAAATGGAAGCGATGAAGCCATCGACTTGCTGTTCCGTGCCTTTTGCGAACCTAAAAAAGACCGTGCACTAATATTCCCTCCTACTTATGGAATGTATAAGGTTCAAGCGAATATTAACGACACTCCTTTAGATGAAATAAATCTCAACTCAGATTATTCTTTACCTATTGATAAAATTGAACAGATAATAAACCCAAATGTCAAATTACTTTTTATCTGCTCGCCCAATAATCCAACAGGAAATTTAATTGAAAAAGTATCTATAAAAAAAATATTGAATTGCTTTAAAGGTATTGTGATTGTTGATGAAGCCTACATCGATTTTTATCCAGAAGGTTCAATGCTTAACGAAATAGATACTTACCCTAACTTGGTTGTATTACAAACATTTAGTAAAGCATGGGGTTTAGCCGGCTTGCGCTTGGGAATGGCTTTTGCACAAAAAGAAACCATCGATATTCTAAACAAAATAAAATACCCTTATAATGTAAATACACTAACACAGACATATGCACTAAAAGCTCTGCAAAATTCAAAGCAAAAAAACGAAATGGTAAAAATAATTCTGCAACAACGAAACTGGCTTAGTAAGCAATTAACAGAGCTTTCCATTGTTGAAAATATTTACCATTCAGATGCTAATTTCTTATTGGTAAAAGTGCATAACGCAACGAAACTTTACAAAATATTAGTTCAACAAGGTATAATTGTACGTAACCGAAGCTCTGTTGAATTATGCGATAATTGCTTGCGAATTACCGTTGGCACTGAAGATGAGAACAAACTACTTATTAAGTGTTTGAAAAAAGTTAATATTGAGATTCCTGTAACTGCATAAAGCAAATTACCTCGGGGCAAGCCTACGAGGAACCTGCCCGCCGTGAAACTTTGGCAGGCGGGTTAAACCCAAAAGAGATTAAAGAAATGAGTAAAAAGAAAATTTTATTTATAGATAGAGATGGTACTATTATTCAAGAACCACCAGTAGATTATCAAGTAGATAGTTTGCAAAAACTTGAATTCCTACCAAAAGTTATTCGGAATTTATATGAGATTCAGCAAAAGACTGATTTCCTGCTAGTAATGGTTAGTAATCAAGATGGTTTAGGCACTAGCTCCTTTCCTACTCCTACCTTTGTTGAACCGCATGAAAAAATGCTAAATATCCTAAATAACGAAGGCATTACTTTTTATGCTGAGCATATTGACCCCTCATTACCTGAGGAAAACTCGCCTATGCGCAAACCTGGTATCGGCATGCTTACAAGCTACTTTAAAAATGAGTATGATATTGAAAACTCATATGTTATTGGTGACAGGTTAACAGACATTGAATTGGCTAAAAACCTAGGATGCAAGGGCATTTGGATTAACGACAAAACGAAAACCACCGAACTTAAAGAAGCAGGGTTTCAAGATTATTGCGCATTAATTAGTAAGGATTGGGATGAAATTCAAGAGTTTCTTGTTAGTCCGATAGAGAAAGTGGTAATAAATAGAAAAACCAACGAAACACAAATTGACTTAACAGTTTATCGTGGCGAAACAAAAAAAACAAAAATTAGCACTGGACTAAACTTCTTTGACCATATGCTCGACCAGCTTTCCAAACATTCAGCTTGCGGTATTGAACTCACTGTAAAAGGCGATTTAGAAGTTGACGAGCATCATACAATAGAAGATGTTGCTATTGCTTTGGGTGAAGCATACAATAAGCTTTTAGGAGACAAAAGGGGAATTAATCGTTATGGTTTTTTATTACCAATGGATGAAAGTATGGCAACTGTTGCCATTGACTTTTCAGGTAGGCCATGGTTTATTTGGGAAGCAGAATTTTCGCGTGAATATGTTGGCGATTTTCCAATGGAAATGGCAAAACACTTTTTTAAATCGTTTAGTGATAATGCCCAATGTAACCTAAACATAAAAGCAGTTGGCGAAAACGACCATCATAAGCTTGAAGGAATATTTAAAGCAGTTGCTAAAGCCATTAAAGATGCTATGACAAGAAATGAAAGTCATGAGTTACCAAGTACGAAAGGCACTCTATAATGAGTAATGTGTAAATATTTGAATATTCAATCATTAGAAATAAAATGAAGATTAATAATTAGTGGCAACATAGAAGTTAGAATACAGAATAAAGAAAAGTCAATAAACAGAACACAGTTTCTATTAGTGAATTCGTGGCTTCTTTTAATAATCAATGATAGAATAGAAAAACAATATAATTTCCTTTGCGACTAGCGGAATTGCGAAAATATTAATTCGTGAAATAGTGGCTTAAAATAATATTAAGAAAATGAAAATAGCAATTATAAAATATAATGCAGGCAATGTTCAATCGGTTGAATTTGCTTTAAATCGCTTGGGATATTTTCCAGAAATAACAGATAATCCTGAAAAGCTAAAAGCTGCAGATAAAATAATTTTTCCGGGAGTTGGCGAAGCTAGTTCTGCAATGAAATATTTGAAAGAGCGCGGATTAGACGAGGTCATATTAGCGCTTAAGCAACCCATTTTAGGTATTTGCTTAGGTATGCAACTAATGTGTAAATTCTCGGAGGAAAATGAAACCCAGTGTCTAGGAATTTTTGATTTGGAGGTAAAGAAATTTCCTCCTAAAGAGAAAGTTCCACATATGGGTTGGAATACTATTTCTGATTTTGACTCTCCTCTTTTAAAAGATATTACGGTAAATGATTATGCATATTTTGTTCATAGTTATTATGCCGAAATAGGAAAAGAAACCATGTGCAAAGCAGATTATATAAATATTTTTAGTGCTGGTTTGCAAAAAGATAATTTTTATGGCTTTCAGTTTCACCCAGAAAAAAGTAGTGACTTAGGAGAAAAAATATTGGAAAACTTTATAAATCTATAAATCTTAATTCTTTGTACTTGATACT
>JAUXEM010000053.1 GCA_030620515.1 Salinivirgaceae bacterium | reverse complement strand
TTAACACAAAAAATATTTAAAATCACCATTAGTTGATTTGAATTAGTGCTATTCCGTGTTAATTCGTGGAGAAATATATTTATTTTCTGTACTAATCTTTTGAATGCTTTTGCCCTGGTAGCACCAACAGAAAAATGAATTATAAGTGGCAAAGAAGAACCTTTCACTTTTTCTCAATCTATAATAAAATCCGCTGTGCTCCTCTGGAGGAGCTGAACTAAGGCTTGAAGAGGAATTTTAAATTATTTTAGCGGATTTAGCCTTGCATTTTATACAGTAAATTTTTGTTTTTTAGGAATGTTAATTCTATTTTTGCAAACCAATTTGATAATTAGAATTTAATAAATACAAAAATGAGAAAAGGAATACATCCTGAGAATTATCGCCTTGTTGTGTTTAGAGATATGTCATGTGATGAGAACATCATTACTAAAAGCACTATCAACACAAAAGATACGATAGAATTAGACGGGAAAGAATATCCATTAGTGAAGTTAGAGATTTCAAGTAGATCGCATCCATTTTATACTGGTAAGATGAAACTTGTGGATACTGCTGGACGTGTTGATAAATTCCGCAGCCGTTATGCAAAGCACACAGAAAAAAACAAGAAGTAAGCATTACTTAAAAATATTAGAAAACTGGTTTCAATTTGGAGCCAGTTTTTTTTTGCTATTTACTCAGCTATAATCTATCTTCATTAAAAAAAGCATTCAAACAATGGAAAGTAATCTAAACAAAAAAATTAAAACTATTTATAATGCCACTATCATTAGCATGAACAAGAGCATGGAAATAATAGAAGATGCATTTATAACCATTGAAAATGATAAGATTACTACTCTTGGGAAAGGCAAACCAACAAACACTGAGAATTTAATAAATGCCAATGGTAAAATAATTATGCCTGGTTTTATAAATGCACATACTCATTTACCAATGACTTTATACCGAGGTATAGCCGACGATTTACCTCTACACACTTGGCTTGAAGAACACATTTGGCCAGCGGAAGCAAAATACACAAACGAAAAAAATGTACGAAAAGGCTCTAAACTTGGTCTTGCCGAAATGATTAAAACTGGCACAACAACATTTGCTGATATGTACTTCTTTTCAGATGCTATTGCCGAAGAAACAGAAAAAGCTGGCATGAGGGCTGTTATGGGCGAAGCAATTCTTGACTTCCCAACAAATAGCTATAAAAAAACAGCTGAGGCGATTTCAAAAGCTGTAAACTTTATTGAAAAGTGGAAAAGTAGTAATCTTATTAACCCCGCTCTAATATTTCACTCCACATATACAGTACAAAAAGAAACCCTTCTTACTATAAAGGAGCTTGCAAAAAAGCATAATGTTCGATTGCACACACACGCTTCAGAAACTCAAAAAGAGGTGAAACTTGTGAAAGATGCACAACAACTCAATCCCATTGAATATTTGAATAGCTTAGGTTTATTAAAGCAAGGATTAACAGCTGCCCATTGCGTTTGGACAACAGAAAGCGATTGGAAACTTTTTGCACAAAACAATACAAGCGTTGCTCATTGCCCAAGTAGCAATTTAAAACTAGGTAGTGGCATTGCCCCTATTCCACAAATGTTAAAAGCTGGGGTTAATATTGCCATTGGCACCGATGGTTGTGCAAGCAACAACAATTTAGATATGGTGGAAGAGATGCGTTTAACTGCTCTACTTCACAAAGGTACAAGTTTAGATCCTACAGTAATACCTGCAAAAGAAGCTCTAAAAATGGCAACCATAAATGGGGCAAAAGCCTTGGGACTTGAAAAACAAATAGGCTCCATTGAAGTGGGCAAACAAGCTGACCTACTACTCATTGACACACAAAATACTTTTATGCATCCTATTTTCGATTATTACTCGGCAATAGTGTATTCAATGAATAGCGGTTGTATTGATACTGTATTGGTGAATGGAAAAGTTTTGATGCAGGGGAAAGAGCTGACTACACTTGATGAAGTTCACTCTGTAAAAGTTAAATAATAGGTTCAACTACCAATTTTGAGGGTAATCAAATTAATTCTTTAATAGTCTTAAAACATAATCGCCAACACCCAATATGGCTTAGGAATAATACTATTGGCGTGCTCTATACATAATTATTCACATTTGAAAACGTCGCCAAAACGTTTGTTTCGACTCTGAATTAATAATTGATGTATTGCAATAAAATAATATAAAGATTTTTAAATGGGTTAATAGCCCATTAAATGTGACCCAAAGGCCATACTTAGCTATGTCGTTGCGAGAGCAACGAAGTGCTCCACTTCTGATTGCTTAAAAAAAAGAATGAAAAAAGTCCCGCTATTAACGGGACTAAGTATCTTAAATGGTTACAATATATAAACTATGCCAGTTTAACATTTACTGCATTTAATCCTTTTTTTCCTTCTTCTAAATCAAAAGTCACTTCATCATTTTCGTTGATAGTGTCTTTTAACCCTGATGAATGTACGAAGTATTCTTTTGGTGAATCTGCGTCTTTAATGAAGCCAAATCCTTTTACTTCATTAAAAAATTTTACTGTTCCTTTGTTCATAATAATAATTTATAATTTATGGAAACAAAAGTAAACTTAATTTTTTAAAAACAACTAAGTTTGAATAAAAAAATATTTAAAAAAAATACATATCGTCGTTTTAACCTTTTACAACAGCTCGTTAAGTAATCGTAACACGCTTATATGTAGATTAGAATGTGATCATCGACAAAATAAAATAACTACTTAGATGTCAACTAAATACACCTTTACATATCGTTAACTATCTAAAGCCTAACTATCTCTTTTTTTTTAAAACGTACATAAAATTTCCATTTTTTTTGTAAAATTTTAATAAAGCTACCAGTATTGAAACATCACAATATCCAATCAATTACTATAGTCTATTCGGATTATGCTTTTTACCTTTACAAAAACTGACAATGATCTATATTCAGCCTCTTACGCTTTATTACTTAAAAATACTCCATTTTTTTAGTGTCACATTCTAATAGACATTTAAGTAGGTATTGGATTTACAAAGCAAAATTTAACGTTATTTTTAATTAGCCTCAATAACGTCTTTTACCCTACCAACTTGGCCATTTTCTAGTTTAACTTTAATTCCGTGTGGATGATTTTGAGAATTAGTTAAAATATTTTTTACTATCCCTTCTGTCAATTTTCCATTTCGTTGATCTTGTTTTAATACGATTCTAACAGAAGCTCCAACTTTTATATCCTTGCGATTTTTTCCATTCATTTTTTCCTTTTTTTCTATGTCGTAAATATGCAACAAAAGCACAAAATACACCGACCTTAATGTCAATCTCTGTTATTCTTAACAAAACAATAAATTAGCAGCTTAAAATTAAGGAGCTGTGATAGATGAAATTACCAATAAGCTAGCCAATATATTAATTTTAGTTCCTCCTGTTTTGACCGTGTAGTTTTACTAGCATATTTGTGGAGTACGCACTTCATATAAACATCATCTCGCACTGATAGTTTGAGTCTCCGAAATTTGCCACTTCGCATATAATATATCGTTACATGACACTATGCTCTCTACATAATATGTAATCATAAAGCCTTTGAATTTAACAACTCAAAGCCTTTAATTTGCTCTTTAAATTTAGATTTTATTATCTCTATTCCACCTTTAACATTCGATTCAATATTCAATGGCATTACTGGATCGTGCAACGACATACGTAGTAAAAACCAACCTTGTTCGTTTTCATTATTGCATTTAACACGAATTCCCTCAAAATTAACACTCTCCTTTTTCCAGCCGTCTACAGATTCCACTTGCTCTAGTAATTTTTCAATCACCATATTGCCATAGTCTATGAAATCATTGGTAGTAATAGACAATCTAAACTCCTTGCTATCAAACGGGAAAGGAAGCTCATCAATTAACTGACCTAATTCTTTATTCTCTGTATTAAGCTGTGCCATTTTAATAAGAAGCTTAGCAACAAGGTAAGCTCCATCATCTAAAAAATAGTTCTCTTTTAAGGCAGCGTGCCCTGATGTTTCAATAGCAAGCCATGAAGGCTCACCTACTGAATTAAGCCGGATAGCTTCATTTATTACATTTTTATAACCACGTTTAAAACGATGATGCTTACCACTTAAATTATTTGTGATAAAATGAGCTAATCCTTCGGAAGTAATTGAATCGGTTACAATTGTACTGCCTGGTTGCTCCTCTAAAATTACAGATGCTATTAAAGCAATTAGTGCATTTCTATTAATTGGCTTCCCATTTTTATCTACAATGGCAGAACGATCCACATCCGTATCGAATATAATTCCTAAATCAGCCTTGTTTGCAACAACTGCCTTGCATATAGAATTCATAGCATCAGGATCTTCCGGATTAGGAACATGGTTAGGGAAATTACCATCGGGTTCTAAAAACTGACTTCCTGAAATATCAACCCCAAGTGGCACTAGTACTTTTTCAGCAAAAAAACCACCTGCCCCGTTACCAGCATCAACAATAATTTTAGCACCTTTTAGGGGTTCGTTATAATTCGATGTATGATTTACTTTTACTCGAATTAAATTAACTAAAATGTTTGAATAGTCTGAAATAAAGTCATAGTGCTGCACTTTACCTTTTTCACTTACATCAGGGAAAATACTTTCTGCAGCTATAGTTAAAATTTCTGAAATTTCTTTTTTATCTAATCCACCTTTATTGGTAAAAAACTTTAAGCCATTTCGGTTAAAAGGCAAATGACTAGCTGTAAGCATAACACCACCCTGCACCGAAATATTCTCACTTATAGTAGTCATAAACATTGCTGGAGTTGATGCCAATGCACAATTAATAACATTTGCACCTTGAGATATAATACCATTTGCAAATCCTTCAATTAGTTTTGGACCCGAAATTCGTGAATCCATACCAACTGCAATGGAAATATTAGAGTATCCTGCTTGCTTAAGCCAAAGAACGAAAGCCTTACCTAAAACCTCAATTATTTCTGGATTTAAATTAATTGGCTCATCTTTAACACCATCAATAGCAACCCCTCTAATATCTGACCCGTTTTGAAGTTTTTTCCAATTATAACTCATTGTTTTGTTTTTAAAATTCTTTTTTTTAGTAGTTGCCAAAAGTAATAAAATATTAGTCGTTAAGTTTAAAATATTTCAATTTACAAATCACAATTTTTGTAACTCAAAGCACGTCTCTATTAATTAGTTTTTTACACATTAAAAACAACAAATAGCCAAATAATTAACTCTAATTATTGGAATAAAGCATACAATGATAATACTATTCAAATAACATTTTAAAATATTTACTAGGGTTATCCAAAAAGCTTTTTGTAATTTGGTAATGCTCAGTTTCTTCATACTTTACTTGCGAAATACCATCGGCATCAAGTAAAAATATATCAGCATTGGGGTATGCCAATAATATTGGAGAATGAGTAGCTATAATCAGTTGCGATTTTTGCTCTTTTTCCATCTCATGTATAATAGCAAGTAAAGAAAGCTGACGTTGTGGAGAAAGTGCAGCTTCCGGTTCGTCGAGTAGGAATAGCCCCTCACGAAATTGATGGTTAAATGCTGAAAGGAATGATTCACCATGCGATTGTTTTAGCAGATTCCTACCTCCCCAATATTTGGAATTACCGTGTTCATCAATGTATTCTGAAAGATTAAAGAAGCTTTCAGCTCTGAAGAAAAATCCTTGATTTATTGGTAATCTTGGATTTTTTTGAAGCAAAAGGTAATTGGCCAAATCTGTTTCATATTCTTCAATAAATTTATGATGTTTGGTACCTCCCATAGCACTAAATCCAATTTTATCTGCCAATGCTTCAAGTATGGTTGATTTTCCACTTCCGTTTTCGCCAACAAGAAATGTAACGTGTTTCTCAATATTAAGATTTAAGCTTGATATAGCAGGAATTGTAAATGGAAAACCAAATTTTGGCAAATCTGATTTAATAGAAATGCCTTGTAAAAACAATGATGTTAATTTCATATATTTAATTAATCATTTTCAATGAAGTAAGAACATCCAATATGATAGTTATAATTTATAATCAAATATAAAACAAGATAGTGAATTAGTTATTTACAAAGAAACTACTATATGGAGATAATTGAATTATATACCAATAAAAGTTCGTAAAATATATTAATTTTGCAGTAACACTTTACTTTTAGTGAAAAGTAGAATTGTAAATATTATGTAAGTACACAATTGCAAAGTTTGATGCATTTTACATATTCACATTATGAATTTAGACAAATACAACCCCAATGCAAACTTTTTACTTTACAAAACCGCAAATGGCGACGTAAAGGTAGATGTTCTATTACAAAATGAAACTATTTGGATGCCACAAAAAAAGATGGCAGAATTGTTTAATATAAATGTTCCTGCAATATCAAAACACCTAAAAAATATTTTTATAAGTGGTGAGCTAATAAAAGAGGCAACTGTTTCCACTTTGGAAATAGTTCAAAACGAAAGTGGACGAAAGGTTAAAAGAAAAACGGAATTTTATAATCTGGATGTAATTATTGCCGTTGGTTATCGTGTTAATTCAAAACGAGCCACTCAATTTCGAATTTGGGCAACAGCAATACTAAAAGAGCATATAATAAAAGGCTACACAATGGATGTGCAACGCCTAAAAGAACCTAAACAAGTTTTTGGCAAAGACTATTTTAAAGAACAGCTTGAGAAAATTAGAGATATCCGCAGTAGCGAGAGGCGTTTATATCAGCAAATTACCGACATTTATGCTGAATGTAGTATCGATTATGAATACAATTCGCAAACAACTAAAGCATTTTATGCAAGCGTTCAAAATAAATTACATTGGGCTATTACAGGAAAAACAGCCGCTGAAATAATTGTTTCAAGAGCCAACCACAGAAAAGAGAAAATGGGATTAACATCGTGGAAGAACTCACCAAACGGTAAAATTAGAAAATCAGATGTCTCTATCGCCAAAAATTATCTTTCAGAAAACGAGCTAAAACCATTAAATAGAATTGTAACAATGTATTTAGACTATGCAGAGCATCAAGCCGAAAAAGGCGTTGCAATGTCAATGAATGATTGGGTTAAAAAATTAGATGCCTTTTTGAAATTTAACCAAGAAGATATTCTGCTTAATGCTGGCAAAGTAACTGCCGAAATTGCAAAATCGTTTGCCGAAGATGAGTATGAAGAATATCGCCCCATACAAAATACACTATTCGAAAGCGATTTTGATAAAGAGATAAAAAAGCTTCTAAAAGGAAATTGAAATAAAAAGAAAGCAAAAAGAAGCAAAGCTATTTTCCGATGCAGAAAGTAATACCCCTTATTACACAAGGATTTAAGCATTTAAGGTACAGGAAAGATACATATTTACTGGTATTAGGCAAATGTAGCCATTTTATAACGATGATATTTCAGTAAATATTTATAGTGCTTTCTAACTAATGTTTCAAATTACTATTTCCCTTCAACAAAGGAGTAAACAATTTCGGAGTGCTCATTTTCAAGTTCTTTTCTAAATGGATTATCTACATGATACAACAAGGAAACATATTGCATTTGTTCATTATCGGGTATTTCGCTATCAATCTTATTTACGCTATTTTTTATTTTACTTGAATCGTACCACCTATCAAACAGTTTATGTCTTTTATGTTGCCTATTATCCATTGCATCACAAATATACAACAACACATTTTCCTTATCCTTAAAAAAGACTTGTAGTATTGATTCTATTGTTAATTGAACTCTAAAATCCTTTGGTGGTATAATATTCGACTCTTTATCAATTGAAATAAAATATATCTTATTAAGATTATCAGATGTTGTATAATTATCTGACCCATCTACAAAAGCTACTTTGTAGACTATTCCATTATCGGTAGTGAAATTATAAGATTGTGTTTCTAGATTGGCGGTAAACTTATAGGGGCATTGCAAGTTTGATTCCTTTGTCATGTAATTCTTTTTTTGACTTTTCCCCTCTTAAATAGGCACGAACAGTTTGTTTATCAGCTAGCATTTTCCTAGCAGACAAAACCATTTTTTCTCTATTTAATTTATGTTTCACAATGCAAAGGTACAAAATTAAACCATATTACAATATCTACAATACATGCCAACTTATACATTCATCTTGCTAAAGTAAATCTAACTAAAAATATAATTCAGTATTTAAGAAATACATACTTACCATTTATTAGATATTGCATATTCTTTGGCTTTTTTGACGACATCTTTGGTTATTGCTTCGTGGTTACTCTTGAAAGTATCACTAATCATTTTACAACAATGTTGTATTATTTGTTGTTTTTATTTATTGCTTGATTATCAGTAATTTAAAAAGCTTTCTAGGTAGTCTCTTTTTCTAACCATAGACTATTTTACAACACGAATGTAACAAAAGCCCCACTTTTTTTTTAAAAAAATACTATGCCAAGGCATATGATTTGATTTTATAGGTGTTTTATAGTACTTATAACTATTTGTATATCAATGGTTTAAAACTTTATTAGACTATATTGTTTATTATACCAAATCGGCTAAATCTGTACCTAATGCATATTGCTCAATATTATTATCTAGGTGCAAGAATTTATAGGCTTAATCATAAAAAAAGCCTTGCAGCACAGGGCTTTAGTTATCAATATTATGTTTTTAGTATTTGTCTGTTTTGTAGGCTTACTTTCCGATGCAGAATTGTCCGAATATATTACCCAATACTTCATCTGTCGTAATTTCCTCACCAGTAATACCAGCTAAATGATGAATTACTTCGCGAATATCCATGGCTAAAAAATCGTTAGTTATACCTGATTCAAGCCCCGTTAATACCCTATCCAGTGATTCTTTAGCAAGAGTAAGAGCCTCAACATGGCGAGCATTTGTAACAATTACCTGGTTACTATCTATTTTATCTAAATTACATGTCTTTTGTATACACTGCAATAAAACTTCAATATTTGTATTTTCTTTTGCCGATATGCTAACTAAATCTGTAACCAACTTATGGCTAAAAATAGGATTATCACAATTTTTATCAGCTTTGTTAAATACAAGAATCACTTTCTTATTTTCGCCAGATTTTTCAAAAATATCATATAAGGCAGTATTTATTTTAGCAGCATTATCTTCAACATCGAATAAGGCTAATACAATATCGGCTTGTTTAATTTTCTGATAAGTTTTTTCTATCCCAAGTACTTCAATTGTATCTGTTGTTTTACGAAGCCCCGCGGTATCGATAAAACGATAAGTAATTCCATTCAAATTAAAAGTATCTTCAATAACATCGCGAGTAGTACCTGCAATTTCCGATACTATAGCTTTATCTTCATTCAAAATAGCGTTTAGCAATGTTGACTTTCCTACATTTGGTTCACCTACAATTGCAACCGGCACTCCGTTCTTTATTGCATTACCTAATTCAAATGATTTTATTAAAGTGCTTATCTCTGCATCAATATTCTCAATCAAGCTTCTAAGCTTTTCTCTATCGGCAAACTCAACATCTTCCTCACTAAAATCTAATTCTAATTCTATTAGTGAAATAAATTGCAGCAAGTCGGCCCTTAACCTTTGTAGTTCAGTAGATATGCCTCCGCGCATCTGATTCATAGCAACTTTATGTGCAGCTTTGCTCGAAGATGCAATTAAATCGGCTACTGCCTCAGCTTGTGCTAAATCTAGTTTACCGTTTAAATATGCACGTTGTGTAAATTCTCCGGGTTGGGCAATACGTGCACCTTGTTTTACTAACAATTGCAAAATTTGATTTTGTATAAATAAAGAGCCATGGCATGAAATTTCCACTAAATTCTCGCCTGTATAGCTGTTGGGTGCTTTAAAAACGCTAACTAAAACCTCATCTATTAATTCGCTATTTTCATAAATCGCTCCAAAATGCAAGGTTTGTGTTTTCTGATTAACTAATTTTTTATCTTTTTGCTTACTCACAAAAATGCTATCAACTATAGTACTAGCCTTACTCCCGGTTAATCGCAAAACTGCTATAGCACCATTGCCCTGAATTGTTGAAATTGCACAAATTGTATCCTGCATTGCCATGATAAATATTTTGGGCAAATTTACTCAAATCATTGTAACTCTAAAATTTCAAACCAAATGTTAGCAATTTAGTCTTCAATTAAACAAAAGAGTATTCTTTGAAATGATAATATTTATGAAATAGACAAACATGAATTAAGATAGTTTCTTATTTTTGTTCAAAATTAATTTGTTATGATTAAAAATATTCCACTTATAAAAAATGCTGATTCCAATAATTTCTTTTTACTAGCAGGTCCTTGTGTTGTTGAAAACGAGAAAATGGTTTTTGAAATTGCCGAAAAAATAATTGGCATTACACAAAAACTTAAAATACCTTACGTTTTTAAAGCATCATACCGTAAAGCTAACCGTAGCCGTAAAGATTCGTTTACAGGAATTGGTGATAAGGAAGCTTTACAAATACTAGCAAAAGTAAAGGAGCAGCTAAAAATTCCTATAGTTACTGATATTCATACAGCAGAAGAAGCACGAATGGCTGCTGATTATGTGGACATATTGCAAATACCAGCCTTTTTATGCCGACAAACCGACTTATTGGAAGCAGCAGCACAAACTGGTAAAGTAATAAATATTAAAAAGGGACAATTTTTAGCTCCAGATGCTATGCAATTTGCAGCACAAAAAGTAATAGATAGTGGGAACAATAATGTTATGCTCACCGAACGAGGAACCACCTTTGGTTACCAAGATTTATTAATTGATTATCGTGGAATTCCTGAAATGAAAAAGACTGGCTTTCCTGTAATTTTAGATGTTACACACTCCCTACAGCAGCCTAACCAGAGTTCGGGCGTTACAGGTGGTCGCCCCGATCTAATTGAAACAGTTGCTCGTGCAGGTATTGCCGTGGGTGCCGATGGTTTATTTATTGAAACACATCAAAATCCTTCTGTTGCAAAATCAGACGGAGCAAATATGTTAAAACTAGAATACTTAGAAAATTTACTAACAAAACTGTCTATTTTAAGAGAAGCCGTGATAAAAATAAGTTAATTATTACACTAGTGCTAAAACTCGATGGCATAATCAGCCTAAATTATTATATTAGCCTTGCTTAATAAAAGCGAATTTAACTTAAAAAAAGTGAAACTAAATAGTATATATTCTCAACTATTACTGAATATTGTATTGCCAGTATTATTAGGATTAATAATTATTGGCACATTTAGTTATCAAAATACTAAAAGTATTCAAAATCATAATAATGAAACCGAACAGATTTTTATCTATGATGAAATTAAATCATTTATAGAATTGCAATTTGTTGCTCTATCTATAATTGAAGAGCCTATGGAAAAACAGATGGAACAATATAGCAATAAGCTTGTTAATGAGCATTTTGCAAACACTCACAATATTGAAAACATTGATTTGAATAGAATAATGAAAAAGCTAAATATGAATAGTGAGAGCTTTGATTTATATATTATAAATGAAGATGGTATTGTTATTAATACAACTTTTAAAGAAGATTTATATATTAATTTCTTTAGTTTTGGATTATCGCATAAAAACTACTTATTAAAGATATTTAGCGAAGGAACTTTCGATAGCCCTCGCTTCTTTTTTGAGCATAAAACAAAACGATATAAAAAGTACACTTATCACTCTACCTTAGATAAAAAGTATATTATTGAGATAGGCTTATACTCGGAACAAGCAGATAAAATTTACGATTATACCATTAGCCATTTAATGAATATACCTTTTAAGAAACCTAATTTATTAGCTGTAGACATGTTCTTTTTAGGAGATAAACCCTACCCACTAATACTTAGTGACGAATTTATTCCTGAACATATTAATATTATAAGCCATTTAAAACAAGGCAAAACAGTAACTCTTCCCTTCAATGCTAAGGGCAAGATGATAAACTATAGTTATTTTTATCTTAAAAGCGAAAATCCTAAAATATTTGATGGTATAATTGTTCGTATTGCCAATGACCCTACTAAGCAAAATGAATTTATTGTAACAGAACGATTAAAAATATTCACGGTACTAATCTTATCTTTAATACTAACATTCTTGTTAATCTATTTTAGAGCAAAATCGATTGTAAAACCCATTCAATATTTAATTGACAAATCGAAGATAATAGCTGGTGGTAATTATAACGAAAGGGTTAAAATTAAAAGCAATAAAGAAATTACCGAACTTGCTGACAACTTTAACAATATGGTTAATAATATTCAAGAAAGGAATTTGCAAATTGAAGAACAATCAGAATTTCTTTATAAATCGAATCGTAATTTAAACCAAGCTTACAAACTACTCGATCATCAGAAAAATATTATTGAGAATAAGAAAGATGATCTTACAGCAAGTATAAGTTACGCACATCGCATTCAGGAATCACTATTACCATCGCTCGATGAGTTTAGCAAAATATTTCCTGAATCGTTTGTACATATGTTACCTCGCGATATTGTGAGCGGCGATTTTTATTGGTTCTCGCATATAAATAATAAAATAATTATAGTAGTATCAGACTGCACTGGGCATGGAGTTCCTGGAGCATTTATGTCGATGATTGGAATGACAATTTTAAATTTTATTGTAAACCACGAGAAAGTATACGACCCTGCCTTAATACTTTCTAGACTTGATACTGAAATATGCGACTTGTTTATTTACCGTAATAGAAGTGAACAACGATTTGAAGGTATGGATGCCGCAGTTTGCTGTTTTGATATGAAAGAACACAAAATGACTTTCTCAAGTGCTCAGCGCCCAATAATATTTGTTAGAAATGGCGAAGCCAAAACATATAAAAGTAGTATTTACCCTATTGGAGAATATTACGATGATGTTCAAAAAATATTTACAAATACTATAATTGATTTATACGAAGGTGATTTAATATACATGTTTAGCGATGGTTACACTTCGCAATTTGACGAAAACGATGATAAGAAATTTAACTATACTCGTTTTAGAAAACTTTTAACAGATATTAATCATAGACCAGTTAAAGAACACCCTGCCATTATCCATAGAACCTTTGAAGCTTGGAAAGGCAATAACGACCAGATAGATGATATTTTAATTGTTGGTATTAAATACATTCCTCAAAAACCAAAAAAGAAAATATCTGCCAAAGATATTATTGGGGATGAATAATATCGTTTTGATTATGACAACGAAACTCATTGCAGTAAGCTGACTAGGTATTTAAATGGTCTATATTACTTTGCATACGCACCAAACTGCGAAAAACTAGCCCAGTTGAACTTGGTATGCGGGTATAACCCATTAGATTATTCGGTTGCCGCTTAGGATTAGCCCTACTAGATAATTTTGCAACTCAAAATTGAAGTCTCACTAATTTAATTGGAAGCTAGGTGAGTCATGCGTGTATCTTGCCGCATTATTAATAATTTTCAGCTGGAACCTTAATTACCCTATATTATTATTAAATGCCTTTAACAGTATTAAAAAAGCTACCCTGATAATACATAAAGCATATTAGGGTAGGAATTAGCATTAGGTTACTTACATCCTCAATATAAATTATTTTATAATAATCAACTTTTTAATAATTCGCTCATAATTATTAATGTAGTTAATAAAGTAAACTCCTTCAGAATAGTTTTCAGTATTTAGCTTAACAAAACGTGAGCCTTGTGTAACATCAATAATATCAACTAAACCGCCTTGCTGGTTAACTACCTGCAATACTCCAATACTATTTGCTATTTCGCTTAAAATAATATTTGCATATTGCATTGCTGGGTTTGGATAAACAATAATATCTATACCATTTGACTCAACAAACAACTGATCAAGAGCTATTGAAACGCTAGTTGTATCAGTAGTTATAGTTTGCAAAATTTCTTTAGTATTTTCATTTTGAATAAATGCAACAACCGATAGTGCCTTTGCATTTACAAAAGCATCAATATTATAGCTAAGAGTAAATTGCTGGCTTTCATTAAGCTTCCAATTTTTACTTAATACTTTACCACTAGCAGAAGGGACAAAGCTTCGCAATACATTATTAAATATAATACCAGAACCTTCTAGGGCAACTTCTTTTTCAACTATAGCGGTCATTAAATAAAGCTGTTTATTTTCAATATTGCGTAATGCTTGCAAGGTGTGTGTAATACTAATTACTCCACCCGAAATAGATGTTTCAACATTCATTGTAAAACTTGGTTCCTCCATAGCAGCATTCAATAAACTTGCTTTTTGTTTATCTGCACTGCTGGAAAAAGCAAAATCATTTACACCATTCAAATAAGCATATGGAGCATTATTAACATTATAATAAATAGAGCGAACATTTGAACCTGTAGGATAATCATAATAGAATTTATCTCCAGATGGGTAACTAGTATGATATTGTATATCTATTGCATCGAGCGGATATCTTCCTACTAATGAATTAATTCTATTATCGGCATTTAAGGCTGATTGTGATTCTGAATTAGTAAAATGCTCTATTAACACCCTTTTTGTTCTTTCGCTAATTCTAAAATCATCGAAAGCAAAGCCCTCTGCTGTACCATCGCCATTAGATGCAAATAATATTCGGAATCTTACATTATTTTTAACACCTAATAAACTGTCTAAATCATGTTTTGCATTTTGCCATCCATTAGTAGCACCTGTCCAGCCCATTAAACTACCACCAGGGGCTATTTCTAATGCAATATAATTAAACCAATTGCTACCATCTTCGTGTGTTCCTATGGTTTTCCATACATCCTCACCTTCAACCAAGTATTGCATTACAACGCCGTCACGTCCTTCGTCAAGATCAGATATATACTGCATACTAACCATTGGTTTTTTAAGGGCGCTTAAATTGAAACAAGGACTTGTTATTGCAGAATTATCGTAACTTTTATAATTACCAATAGCATTGGTTACCCATGCGTTATTATCTGAATTAATTATCACTCCAGCTGGTAAAGCATTCTGCCAAGTTGTACTATCATATTCAGATATTAATTCCGCTGCCCATCCTGAATACTCATTGTTAAACGAATCAAAGTATTCGTTTTCTGCATCTACAATTATAACAGGTCTAATACTTACAGTTTTAGTTGTATCGTGTTTACATTTAGGCGATTCTTCGGCAATAAGAGTAACCTCGTATTCACCAATATTATTAAAAATATAATTTATTTGCTTATCAACAGATATTTCAACTCCGTCAATTAACCATGTCCAATTTCTAGCATTGCCTGCTGTAGTGTTGGTAAAATTCATTTCGTCGCCATTACACTCGTTTACCCAATTGAAATTAGCCATTGGGCCCCAGTTAAAGTCAATGTTATTTGTTGTATTATCAACACAATTATCGGTATTCGTTACAATTAAATTAACATTATAACCAAAGTCATTTGGCACGGTGTATCTATAAATAGGATTTTCAATTATTGCTGAATCATTACCTACATTAAACCTCCATAAGAATGATTTTATTGAATCGGCAAAGGTACCACCTGTATATTCAAATTCAATGGCATTGGAAATACATTTGTCGACAGCCTCAAATTCACTAATAGGTAAGCTATTAATTCTTACCGTTTTACTAGCTATATTTGTACAATTATTTCCATTAGTATAAGTATAAATAAATTCAACATTGCTACCATGAGCATACTCACTAGGTTTAAACAAATGCGAACCCGATGAATAATTTATTCCACCAACAGCTAAGCCATCACTACTGTTATTAACACCTTGATTTCCATACACATTAAATTTATCATCAATGTATGGGCAATAGTCATTAAATTCTAAGCCATTAATACTAATGACAGGTAATTCACCAACCTCAATTTCTTTAATAACAATACTTGAACATCCATTTTTATCGGTATAATTGAATGCTATAGTATCTATATTATAGTTAATGTAAGTAGTAGGATTAAAAACATAGGTTCCATTGCTATCTGTATCGTGAATATTATTTCCATTAAAATATCCTTCACTAATCTGATTATCATTATTTTTCCCATAAATAGTTATTGCGCTTCCATTTATACAATAATCTTCAACAAAATTATCTGAAAATGAAAGATCTGGATTACTGTTTATATCAATTGTTTTTGAAAGGGTAAAATCACAGTAAAAATCATTTGTGTATGTATAACTAAAAGTTACAGGTATTGCTTGTGTAGCTTTAAATCTAATACTATCGGCTGCATCTACTCTTAATGAATCGAATTGCGAGCCTGAGAATACACCTCCCAATAAATTGCCAAATAAAGTAATTGAATCGCCAATACACATTTTATCAAACTCGGCAAAAGTTGAAATATTATCTGTAAATGAAAAATTAGACAATGGAAGTGCATGTACAGTAATTGTATCGTCTCGTTCAACATTACATGTTCCATTATTAAAACGGAATACAATAATATTGTCGCCAACATTATCTGCTGTGGGATAAAAATTATCATTATCTAAAAGCGTAGCTCCTAAATAAAAGTTTCCTGTAGTTCCACCTGTATAATTAACAAGATTTATTTTATCGTGATTTGAGCAAACCGATGTGAAATTTTCATCAATAACAAATGAAACATTTGTAACATTATTAATACTAAAATCTTCTTCGAGTTGAAATTGTGCCCTATCGCCATCTATTTCAATGTCATACACATAAGTAACAATTAGCTTTACATATGAAGCTGTGGGGTCACCATTTGCATCGTAAGCCGTTTTTGGATTTATAGTTGCTTCTTCGTCACTTATATCAATATCAAAAATGCCCAAACCTTTAAATCCAATCGGAACTATTACACCTGTACTATTGGTTACATTGGCTGTAATGTCATGGTTTAGGTCTTCGTAGCAAAATGTAATTCCTACACCACCTATACTACCACTAGCTGTTAGCACTTTTGTATTGTCGCTTATGTTAGATGTGCAAGCGGTGATAGTATTAGTATAATCGTATCTTATTGTAACATCGGTAACTCCGGGTGCAACGTTTGCAAAAGCAAAAACACCATCGCTGTTAACGGCTACATTACCAGAAAAGACTCCTCCTGCTGGGCTAACAAAAGCCATTAAATTATCGGTACCACCGGCTCGGTTATATACTGCTGGCATGTCGAATGAAATTTCTGGTGGGGCATGAATTGTTGTTGTAGAGTCAATATAGTCGGAACAGCTACTACCTGAATATTCTGAGCTGTAGCTGTACCTAATAGTTACATTGAGCGATTTATTACTAGCTAACAATGCATTTGAAGCTGTAAATAGCGCCTTGCCGTCGTTATCAGTAATATCGTTTAATGATGGGTCGGTTGACGAAAAACTTCCTTTTGCAAGAAAAGAACCATCGGCTATTTCAATTGTACCTCCTATAGTTATACCTGCATTATAATTGCAGTATTTATCATCTAAACTATTCATTCTTAAAATACCTACATCGTCGATGTATATTTGCTGAGTTGAGGTATAAGTATTAATGCCATCGATACCAGTATAAGCAAAAGATATTATTCGGTGTTCATCCTTTTCAAATAACCATGGATGAATAACCAAACTATCTACTCCAATTGCTTCGTATGCGGCTATATTCCCATCAATACTAAATGTTCCGCTCCCTTTAATTCCATTTACTGCGCTAACCCAAATTGTATCAGAGCTGCCTTTTAGGCAATAAATATTATTGGCATCTAGTCCGTGAAAAATACCACGAGCTGTATCTACATAAACTGGTTTAGTGTAGGCATTAATACAATGGGTATTGTTATTTTCATATGTTAATGTAATATTATTTATGCCTAATATTGTAGGACTATATTCAAAGTTATTT
Organism: Salinivirgaceae bacterium; assembly: GCA_030620515.1. Classification (GTDB taxonomy): domain Bacteria; phylum Bacteroidota; class Bacteroidia; order Bacteroidales; family SZUA-534; genus JAUXEM01. The sequence continues at coordinate 3,519 of JAUXEM010000053.1, read as the reverse complement.
ACAAATACATTTGCGCTAAATCGCTCTCCATTATTTAAAGGTGTTCGATTATCAATTAATACCGGAGTATCGGAAATATTAAAAGTGTCTTTTGTAATAAAACCAACCGAGTCTAAAGCATAAACTGCAAATGTTTGCCTAAGAGTATCGGTACAACTACTTTTGGGATCGCTATGCGTATAAACATATGTTAGTGTATGTGGTGGGTCAACTCCATATATAAGTGGGGTAATGTTGTTCATATCAAGTACTATGCTGCTAGTTATGCTAGCAAATCCATTGGGTCCAAAAAACTCGCCACTCTCATTGGCTAACAAGGTATTTGCATTAATTGTTTCTTGCTGATTATAATTACAATAACTAGGCAATAAATCAAGAATTTGTGCCTTACCATTAACATCATAAATTGTTATACTTGAGTTTATTGGAAAAGCAGAACCTCCACTATAATAATAATAGTCGATACTAACTACTGCATCTGCATTTGCAATACCTACTATACTTGGTATAAAATAACCCAATGTATCGTCTATTTGAACAATAAAAGGTGAAGCAAATTTTCCACTATCAACTGCATATAAAGGCTCTGCCTCTAACCAAACGGTATCGCCATCGTAACAAAAAACGTCGAGTTCTAAACTGGTATTAATATCAATTATATTACCTGCACCTGAAACAATTGAAACATTACGAGTATAAGTTTCAGAACAGCCATAGCTACTATCAACCGCATAACTAATATCGTAATTACCTGCTGCTAGTTGGTCAGGATTAAATGTGGTTTCGGTACTAGTAGTTATTACTCCCTGGCCGCTAAAAACGCCACCAAGCGGTGTGCAATTTGATATTACCACAGCAATTGATGTGTTACTATACTGACTGTTTAAAGCAAAAAACGGGTTAGGAGTAGGGTTTACTGTTGTAGTGGAATCTGTAAGACTTATACATGCTTCTTCTTTATAATTATAAGTAACTGTAATTGCTTGGGGATTATTATTTATTAAGTTTACTGAATCGGGAATAAACCAAGCTGTACCATCTCCATTATCCACTAAATGTTTCCCAATTGGCGTGAAATAACCACCCGATGGTATACCAATTATTAAGGAAGAATCGGCATTCTGACAATATTTATCGGCTAAACTATAAAGCGAAGGATTCCTATTGGGTAAATATTTTAAAGTAATTAAATTCGAATAAGCAGTTTTATCAACTAATCCATTTTTCATTTTATCAGCTCTTCTGCGAATATCCAAATCTGCCTCATAAGTATAATCATTTGGATTATAAATATAATTATTGGCATTTGTGCTAGGTATGTCAACCCACCCTGTATTGTTATAGTTATGCTCCCATGTGTAATCTACTTTAGGCACATCTGATGGATTAAAAGCTATACTAGCATTATCGAATTCAACATTTGTAAGGTTCGAATAACAAACAAATTTAGCATTAGGATTATTTAGCTCTATTGTTCCACCATCGTCTTCAGTAGGTTGGGCCACTTCGAATGTTCCTGTAACAGTACAATTATTTTCGTCTTCCAAAGTTGCTGTATAAAATCCTGCAATTAAAGTGGTTTGCTTTAAATTATTTTGAGCAACATCATCTCCAGTCCATGATGAAGTAACAACTCCAATTGCATTCTGAATATTTTTTATTTCTATTTCACCATCATCTTCTCCATAATTTTTAACATCCTTTATTATGGTATCGTAAGTTATCTCATCAGGAGAGTGAATAACAACTGTTATTGTTGCTAAACAACTATAATCATCGGTAACTGAAACGGTATAGCTATCTGCTTCTAAATTTACAGCTTTTGCTCCGCTTTGCCCTATATTAGTACTAGTACCATCTTTCCAACTATAGCCATAATTTGAAGCTATTGTACCTCCTATAGGAGTAACTTCAATATAACCATCGGAACCATCAAAACAGGACACTGCCCAACCATTATTATTAGCAGTATCAACATTAAGCGCAGGTATTTCCAATAAGGTAGGTTCAAATACATCAATAGTATCTGAGGCTATACATAAGTTAGCATCCATAACTTCGCATGTATATTTACCTTCAATTATTAAATGGATAGTATCTGCATGATTATTAAATTCGGCATACCATTTATATAAATAACCTCCTGCTCCGCCTGTTACCATGGTTGATAATTCAGCATCATCATTCGGTCCATTTCCTTTATGACAAGAAATGCTTATATCTTCTGTAATATCTATTGTTAGTTCCTCAGGCAGGCTTAAACTAATTACATTACTATTTGCTAAACAGTTATTGTCATAAGTAACTTGATATGAATAGCTAGTACTAATACCACCATCATTTCTGCTTTCTCCTATAAAATCATCTTGCCATTTGTACTCAGTAATATTATATTTAGCAGCATCAACAACTGATACGCTTAATTGCGCATCACTATCAGTTGCTCCACCATTTATATTATTGGTGTGACATGAAATATCTTTAACAATACTTACACTAGCTTGCAATTGAACAGACTGATTAATTTCAATCGTATCCTTATACTCACAACCCAAACCATCAGTTACTGTAAAACTATATATCCCTTTTGATAAATCTGTTCGTAATGAATCTGTTATTGCATCGTGCCATTTGTATTTGTACTTATACCAACTAGGCATATATCCGTTTATTCCAACTAGCTTAACTTCTCCATTATTATCACCATAACAGGCGTCTTTTAGTTCTATTTTATTAACACCAACTGAATCAACTGGTGGTTCTAAAATACTAACTGTATCTATAGCTTGACATCCTTCGGCATCAGTAACTGTATAAAAGTATTTACCAGCAGCTTTACCTTCAATTTTATATACAGTTTCACCATCTCCGCTCCATAAATAATCATAAGGTGCTGTTCCTGATAGAGAAGTTATTTCGGCACCACCTACCAAACCATTTTTGTCACAATTATGTGTAACTGTATTTGTTGATGGTAATATTCCTAACCAATTAATTGTAAATTCAGAATCAACTTCATCATTGTTTAAATACCTTATTGTTGCTGTATTTGAATTAATAATTAATATTGAATCTTCATCATTGTCATCAAAATATAATTTCTCTATTCCTCCATTTCCATATTCTCCTTCATAAATCCATAATTCATCGTGATTGCCAAGGTTTTTAATAATATCAATATCAATTTGAATAGCCTCTGCATTTGCTATACTAATAATATTCTTATAGACTGTTCCTGCCCCGCTTGCATCGGTATCTGTTCCATTAATAACTTCTATAATACCAACATGTACTACCTCAACAGTTTCAATACAAGTATTAGATACCTGATTAAATTCTGTCTGACCAATTACATCACTACTAAACATAACAGTAATGCTAATAATTAAAAATATGTAAAGCCTTTTCATAATGCAGAATTTTCCGGTTAAATAATCGAGATTATCATAATATAGCAATTTATTTTAATGATATTCAACATGCAAATATGCTATAAAATACGCAAAATAAAAGGGCTTA
>JAUXEM010000101.1 GCA_030620515.1 Salinivirgaceae bacterium | reverse complement strand
GCTACGATCCGACTTGTCTATTAGCAATTGGTATTTATCTTGGTATTGGCTTAATACTGCTGTTACATCAACAGTTTTATTGGGTATTTTGTGTCCTGTTAACCTTGAGTTATAACGAACAAACACCGAAATTGAACTAGCTCCTTCATTAATAGTATAAGTTCCTCCATTGGTAGGTATTGTTTTATCTGCATTTAAAAAATTTACATCGCTTAGCTTTATTACCATGCCTTCGTAGTCTTCTTTTAAGTCGCTAACCGAAACTTCCGATGGTGCTACTACTTCTTTCTGTCCATAATTATATACCATTGAAACATTTCCTAGTTCTGTTAAATTTTGGTATTCTATTACTTTACCAGTTACGGCAACGGAATCGCCAATGCGTCCTCTCCAGGGGCTATATACACATATTCCAGAACGCTTACTATTACCCGATTGTATATAAAATGAATGATCGAAATTTGCAGTAACAATACCTGCTATTGTCACTACAGTATTTTCCATTGGCGAGTAATGACTTGTTCCTTGAATATCTGAAATTATTGTTGTTGTTACTGTTGGAGCAACAACAAACGTATTGTGTTTTACTTCGCCAGTTGATGTAACAACCTTTAAAAAGACCATTTCGTTGCCTGTAAAACTTTCTAGAGAAATTGCTGCTGTTAAATTTCTGGTTCCTGTAAAAGCAACTTCATTATTTTCACTATCGAATGTTTTTCCCCAATATAATTTAGCTGTTGTTGTTCTCGATATTGTTGTTAAAATAGTAACTGATTCTTCTATTGTTGGGTGCGGTGGCTCCATTGACAAATTTCCAATAATTGTGGTTGGTAATTCTCCATTTGCCCATATTAAATCGGCTAAATTTGGGTTGTCAATAAAAGGATTTCTGTTTAGTTGTGATTGAAAAACTCTTTCATTTCTCCTTTTTTCTAATTTTGTTGGAGGAAAATCTGTATTCCACTGTAATAAGGTTGAAAGCTTACCATGATGGGCAGCATCATCAGCAGTGTTTATTTTGTCTGCCATTTTCAAATCCATTTCGCCATTAGTGCCTTCGTAACGAACCGCCATGTAAAAAAGAGTGCGAGCTACTGCTCCTTTGTCTCGGTCAGCAGGTTCAAAAATACCACCTCCATAATAGGCGTCAGCCTCTTCAATGTAGCTACCATCAGGTGCATCATCGAAATCGTAATTGCGGCGTACTATATTTACCGAAGCGTCAGCAGCGTGCAGGTTATGTGCATCACCATCCATTGGTCTAACATTGACAAAGTTCCCGTGTGATTTTGCCCAAACATGTTCGCGATTTGTTTTGTTCCCGCCCGTGCCATAACTATTTTTGCTTACTGATTGGTTGGTGTAAAACTGAATTAAATTTGATGTATTGTTAGGATCCTCATCGGCATAGTTAATAATACATTTAGCATCGCGATAGCTAAAGTCAACGTGGCCCTGTATAATTTTGTGTAGTGTAGCTTTAAGTTCATCACCTTTTTTGTGTTCGATACCATTATAGTAACCAGGTGTTTGGCTAAACAGTGTTGTGTTAAGTATTAAAATAGCTGTTGTAAGAGCAATACTTTTCATTTTCATTTTATTAAGTTATTAAAAATACCATTGTAACGAAATGTTATATCGGCGACCTATTCCCATGAACACAGATGCTGATCGGGCATCATTCGTGTTCCATGGTTGACCATTATATTGGTCGTTGTTTTGAGCAGTTGCAACATATTTCGCGCCAAGCATATTCAGCACACTTCCTCTTAATTGTAATTTTTGGTCAAATAATTTAAATCTATATCCTGCATGTACATCAAATAATATATATTCGGGTATTTGCCATGAGTCATCAGGCGTATCGTCGTCTAGTGTAAATGGGTCGAATTCAGCAAAATAACGATCAAAGTAGGTTAACGAGCCTTTGAAATATAAGTGCTTAATAGGTTCGTATCTTAATTCAGCTGAGAATTGTGTTTGAGCTGAGTTTCCAACATGTACACCTTTTGCATTAAAGTATTTTTTCATTACAAGTATATTGGCATCATTGTAAACATATACAGTATCTTCACTTGCCCACTTCCAATCGCCAATTGAGACTATACCTTGGAACTTTATTTTTGGAGTTATATTATAAACAAAATCAAATTCTATTCCCTTATGTATTGCATTCATTCCTCTTATGTTTGCTGAGTAAACAATTGATTCATCATTAGGGTCTGAAATTTTAGTTGCTTTATCGGCTGGTTTGTTATTCCATAGTGTGTAGTATGTATTTATGTTTGAGCTAAATTTCCTGCTTTTGAAACTTATTCCCAATTCGGCAGCATAAATCTCCTCATTATCTAGCGTACTCCATAGCAAGTTGCTATAATCATATACATTATTAAATCGTGGGGCTTTGCTTAAATAGCCTACATTTGCAAATACATTAAAGTTTTCTGATAATAAGTAGTTTGCACCAAACTTTGCTGTATATCCTGGTAAATATTTCCAACCTGTTTCTTTTGTAGCAACACTTCCACCTTTTTTACCGTAAAAGTAATCTATTCTGTTATACCCGCTAGTCGTACCGGTAAGGTTTATAAAAGTATTTACTTTGCCAAAATCAAGTTCTATTAGTGCAAACAATCCTGCCCATTTAACTAAGCCGTCGTTGTGATAATTGTCAATATCACCTACTCCAAGTTTGTAGTCTTTAAGAGGGTTTGGTTCTGCCCAATCAATGTCACCAGGGTTATACCTATTGGTTGCAACATAGTCACCTCCAAGCATGTCGTATATTTCTTCATAATGTTTGCCTTTATAGCTTCTTAAGTCAACACCTCCTGATATGTTAATCAAACTGTTTGCTTTGTAGTTTAAAGTAGTTATTAATCCATACCAATTGTGGTCATTCTTTAATATCCTCATATAATTGCCCGATGGATGTAAATTATCCTCGTAAAGAGGATTAATCTGGCTGTTTAAGTTTTCATCATAGGCATCCTGAAAGTCCATTCTGCCATGTTCGTCTAAACCCATTGATCTTTTTGCTCTAATGCCACCACCTCTACCTATTGACATGTAAAGTATATTTGAAACGAATAGTTTGTCATTAACTGTCCATGAGTCTTTTAGTGTGAAGTGAGGTTTGTGGTAGGTATTAATTCTTTCGTTAATTTTTTTACTTTCTGCATTAGGATTATTTTTTGTTTGCGCAAGGTAAGCCCAGTGTTGATTATAATTCAATCCCATATTTATTGGACCGCTATAACTATCTTGCAGTAAATCAATGTCATCATCTGTAATACCAATTTCGTTTGCGTACTTCGTATCATAAACTGCTACTGGTAGTTTATACGACCTTTGTCCATGTGACTGTGGTGCTCCAAAAACGGAGAATGATAATAAGTGATTTTTAATTTTCTTATCTATTTTTAAGTAATAGAAAAACCCTTCTGTCCAGGTCTGATCAACCCATCCGTTACCACGCTTGTATGATCCGGCTACTGATATAGACCAGTCGTTTTTCAAACGACCAGTGTTATAGCCAAGAGTAGTTCTTAAGTAGCCATCAGAACCTACCTCTTGTTTTAAGGCTCCTTCTTTTTTATTGTCGTATCCTTTTGTAATAATATTAATGGTTCCACCTACAGATGGTAATGCAAGCTTTGATGCGCCAAGTCCACGTTGTACTTGAATTGAACGTGTTGCAATGTCTAAACCAAACCAATTGCTCCAATATACTTTGCCTGTTTCCATGTCGTTAACAGGTACGCCATCTAATAACACACCAACATTTCTTGAACTAAATCCACGAATAGTAATTTGAGCATCGCCATCGCCTCCTCCCTTTTGAGTTGCATAAACGCCTGGAGTAGAATTAAGAATCATAGGAATATCTTGCGAGGCTATATTCTCCTGTATCTGTTTATGTTCAATATTTGTAAATGCAATTGGAGTTTTTCTTGCAATAGCAACATCAGCCACAATTCTTACTTCATCTAATATGGTCTGATTTAGCTTAAAATCTTTTGTTATTGAGCTATTGATTGTTGTTTTTTTGGTTAACTTGTTGTATCCAACATACGATACTGTAATATTGTATTCACCAGATTCTATTTCAAAAGCATACTTTCCTTCAAAGTTAGTTACTACTCCAACGCCATGTTTGAATAGAATGTTAACACCAATTAAAGATTCGCCTGTTGATGCATTGGTAATTGTTCCTGTTATAGTATGTTTCTGTGCAAAACATGAAAAAGTCAGAAGTATTAATATGAGAGTGAAAAAAAAGTGACGTTTCATATTTGTTTTACTTCGTGATAGCTTATAGATAGCAGTATAAAAAACAGTAGCCGTTTAAAAAGAATAAATGCTACAATTAGTCAGGGTTTGGCTTTATTAAGCTATTAGTGTTTTATTTGTTTAACACGTTAATATTTTTATAGCCAAACCCTAACATTTTGTATAGTCTGTTTTTAAGTTATTTTAATAACCTTATTTGAATATTACCTTAGTTGTGCTTGTAGATTGATCTTCTAGTTTTACTTGAATTAAGTATATTCCTTTTAATGCTTCTGGAATATTTACAGAAAGATTTTTTGAATACACTTGATTTAAAGTAAATACCTCTTGTCCAATAATATTAGTAATTATAACTTGCTTAATTGTTTTGTTAGTTTTCACACTAAAGCCATTTGTTTTAGTGGGATTTGGGAAAATTGATATTTTATTTTCAACTACTTTATTTATAACGCCAACTTCACCATCAATTAATACTTGAACTAATATCTCTCCTGTTTGAGAAAATCCATTAGTTGCAACTACTTTAATATTAAAAGTATCCACCACCTCTGGTGCAAGACCTGTTTTGTCAACTAATGTTAAAACACCTGTGGTTTTATTAAGTTCAAAAGGTTCGATACGTACTGCAGCATCGCCTTCGCCAATATAAATATAGTTACCGTAGTTAATATAATATTTTATATCGTTTTTTTCTTTATCAACAGCAACTATTGTTCCTACGATTGTTTCGTTTTCAGAATCACTTACTAATGCAAATTTATATTCGTTTTTAGCAAATACCGGTGTTTCATTTGCAGGTGCAAAGTCGTGTTCATGCCAACCAAGTGTTGAAAAAGTATTTGCAGGCAAAGTATCCCATTCTGCTAAAGGGTCCCATATCATGGGGTTTGTTGTAATTCCATTTTTAAAATCAGGCTTTCTTACCATTGTATGGTCGGCAGTTATTCCCAATCCTACTCCTTCGAAATGTGGAGGAGTATCTGTCCAGCATTTGTGAGTTAAATTTGAGCCTCCAATTGTTGCTTTTTTTGGTTCAGGAGACCCTATTCTTGCAAACAAATCTACCTGTGTTCCATTCGTTTTTTGTAATACTACAGCATCATTACCATCCCAATAAAATGTTTTATTAATGTCGTAAACAGGGCATAAAAAAGCATCAGCTCTTTCTTGTAATTGTTTCCATACAGGGGCCTCATAATTTTCGCCATTTGGGTCGCGTTTGTCAACAACAGCTACAAAAACCATGTAGGGTTTTAATAAATAGTTAGGTAGGGTAATGGTATATTTTTCTCCAGCAGTAGAAGAACCATTAGAGTATCTTGCAACTTGGTATCCACTTAAATTAATATCCTCTGATGTTGGGTTATATATTTCTAATGCTCTGTTTGTTGACCACCCCTCTACATATTCTGAAATAATAAGATCGGTTTGAGCAGTTACCGATAGGCTTAATAGTAAAGTAAAAATTGGTAATAGTTTTTTCATAATATTTAGATTATAATAGGTTGCAAAAGTATATAAATGAAAAGAATTACTAGTATGTTTTTATTGCAAAAAAAGAGAAGATATCATTAGGTGTTTATTAATTGCCAGTTATTTAATCTCAATTTGATAATTGATCAATGATAGGTAACTTAAATTACTTACTAAGGCTGTATCTGTTTCAATACTATCTCTAAATCTTCAGGCGTATCAATGCAAAACCCTTCAATGTCTGTTTGAGCAGTACTAATTATTAAATTATTTTCTAACCAGCGTAATTGTTCTAACGATTCAGCCAATTCAAGCTCACCCTTTTTAAGTTTGGTTATTTTCAGCAGGGTTTCTTTATTATAACCATACATTCCAATATGTTGAAAATAGGTGTGTTTTAAATGCCATTCACTCTCTTTTATTCCACGTAAATATGGAATAGCTTGTCGGCTAAAATATATTGCTTCATTTTTATTATTGGTGATTACCTTTACTTTATTTGAATTAAAAAGGGCTGCATTTTCTTCAATAGGTTTTATTAATGTGGCAATGTTAGCATTTTGCTTACTTAATAAATCTGCAATCTGATTAATCTGGCTGGCTTCAATAAATGGTTCGTCGCCTTGAATATTTATTACAGCATCAAAGAGATTGTTTGTTTGTTTTTCAAATAACATAATAGCTTCGGCACATCTGTCTGTACCACTTTGGTGATTTTCGTTAGTCATAACCACATTGCCACCAAAGCCTTTTACACACTGTTCAATTCTTTTGTCATCGGTAGCAACAACTACATATTTAAGAGCCTGTTGTACTTGTTCATAAACTCTTTGAATCATGGTTTTGCCTTTAATGTTAATTAAAGGCTTGCCAGGGAACCGGGTGGAAGCGTATCTAGCCGGAATTACTCCTAATGTTTGCATCTACTTTTTTTTGTAAAAATAGGTAAAAGACACTTGCTAACAAAGTCATATTGTTAGCAAGTTTAGAGAATTTAGATTTGCTATTTTATCTTTTACTGCCAAAACTTATATTCTCAATCAATTTTCTTAAGCCATCGAACACCAACATTAGATAAAGAAATAATGAGAAAGCCCACAATACTAATACATTAAATAAAAATGTGTCAATTTGCATATTACCAATTTGTTTAATTGGAGAATAAAAATGTGCACGACCGTTTCTTTTTACGGGGTCTTTATATATTGGGCTTAACAACTGAATAAAATGAGTACCTGCATCGTGAATCTTATTTATTTCTTGTTTATTTAATACCAATGTGGTTAAAAAGTTATTAGAATTATCCTTTTTTAAATTTATTAAATATTCTTTTCCGCCATTGCCTTGCGAAAGTTGGGCCACTTTTTTGTCGATTAAACTTATTGCTTTATTCTGTTTTTTCTGATAATAACGAGTTATTAAAGTTAAGTGATCTTGAATAGCTTTAGATAAACCATCGTTGAATGTTTCAGGTGTTATTTTCTCTACATCGGCAAACTGATATTTTGGTGTTTGCAAGTTCAGTTTGTTAATTTCAAAATGCAAAAGGTTTATATTTCTAATTCTTGATTCTTCATTTTTTTGATAAGTAATTTTAGATATTTTATTGTTTAAAGCTGGAATAAGGTAGGATGCTATGTAATTAGATTCACTCTTTTTCTTATTTAAATAATAAAAATTTTGTTGATAATCATTATCTCGAAATTGTTTAACAGCCATTGCCTCATATGCCCATCTCGATACCATTAGGTCTCCTAAAAGAGGCACGTATTCGTGTGAACTTATTGATTTGTTAAGTTTGTCGAATTTAACCATTGTCCCACTAAATAGTAATTGCGGCACAACTAAGAATGGTATTAAAATATAAATGGTTATTACCGAGTTAAGAGCCGATGAAATATTTAGTCCAATTAGGTTTGATGTACATGAAGCTGTAAAAAGTATCAGCCAATGGGCGAATGTCATTCCGTGTATCTCCATCACTAAATTACCAATTAGAATAAAGGTAAAAGTTTGAACGGCTGATATAATAAAAAGTATTAATACCTTACTATTAATATAACTGAAACGGCTTAAGTTCAGAAATTTTTCTCTTTTAAGCAATTGACGGTCTTTTATTATTTCTTCGGCACTTACAGTTAATCCAATAAATATGGCAACTACAACAGACATAAACATATAGATTGGAATGTTTTCGTTTGCGCTAAATATATATGCCGATGGATCATCAGATGTTCCTTGTATATATTTTGTAAAATATGCTAGTATTAACGCAAGCAGCGGCGCCTCAAGAAAATTAATAAGCATATATTGCTTATTTGCTAATTTTGATAAAATATTGCGTATTGAAAATATTCTAAACTGTTTTATTCTATTTGGGATATTAAATTCATTTTTAGGTAACTCTTGCTTTGTAGTATCAAAATCAAGCGTTTTTTTAGCATTTTTCTGATAAAGCCTTGCCCATTCTTCAGCTGTTGTTTTGCGATTTCTAGTTGCTCGACCATATTCATCTACAATTTTAGACTCTAATATTTGTAATACTTGTTCAGGATTAATATTACCGCAATTGTAACATTCGCTTTCCATGGCATTAACATGGCTGCTCATTGTTTTGAAATAAACAACTGAATCAACCGGATTACCCGAATACACTAAATATCCACCCTTGTCCATTATAAGCAACTTGTCGAACATTTTAAAAATATCTGACGATGGTTGGTGTATGTTTACAATTACTAGTTTTCCTTTTAAAGTTTGTTCCTTTAACAGATCCATTACCATTTCCGAGTCCATAGATGATAAGCCAGAAGTAGGTTCGTCAACAAATAGCACTAATGGTTCTCTAATAAGTTCTAAGGCTATGTTCAATCTTTTTCTTTGACCACCACTAATGTATTTTTTTAGTGGATTACCAACAATTAGCTGTCCAATCTCTTTTAGGTCAAGGTCTTCAAGCACTTTGTTTACTACTTCTTTTATTTGTTCTTCATCGAAATCGCGGAAACACAATTTCGCGCTGTAGTATAAATTCTGATATACGGTAAGTTCATCTATAAGTAAATCGTCTTGAGGAACAAAGCCAATAACTCCATCTAATTGGTCTTGTTCTTTATAAATATCGTAGCCATTAATGCATATTGATCCGGTTTGTGGTTCTAAATTGCCATTTAATACATTTAGCAATGTTGATTTTCCAACGCCACTACCACCCATAATTCCTATTAGTTCACCACCTTTTTGATTAAAATTAAAGTTGTGGATTCCGTTGGAGCTGCTTTTGAATCTAAAATCTACTCCTTTTGCAGTAAAAATTACTTTTTGGTCTAAGCGTGCATCAATAAATTTAGAAACTATATCGCTGTAGTATATTGAACCTATTTTCGGACTACGAATAGCCGATCCTTTTGGCAAAATATAAGTTCGACTTAATAAAATACTATGCCCGTTTAAATATAAGTCAGTGTCACCCACATGTCGGAATGCATACATATTTATTGAAGGAAGATATAGAATAATAATTCTACCTTCAAACTGCGGGTATGGCAAGTGTTTAAAACCTGGTAACGGAGCATTGGGGTTTGAATCTATAATTAAAACATTCTCTTTGTATGGAATTTTTTCGAGCGAAGCTTCTAAGCTAAAGGAGTGGCTATTAAAGTATTCGTCTTCAGGGATATTGAATATATCGGAAACTGTTTTAACAAAATCAAGTTCTTTTTCAGTAATCTCTTCGCCATAGCTAATAAATTCTAATAGCTGTAGTAGTGCTAAAATTTTCTGATCTTGTTGTAGTTCTTCATTAATTTGCTGGCAAATACGTAATACTTTTACAGAATTAGACGAGGTGCGTTTTTTTACTTTAGTACCATCTTTTTTGGTTATATCGCGATGGTGAAAAGCTACAAACTCTTCAAATAAGGATAAATATTCTTGAACCTGCTCATTGCTTAATTGTAAATTCAAGTATGACTCTACAATGGAACGAGATTTGCTTGATACACCGTCTATATTAACATGTGCAATTATAGCAAATAATTGCATTAGGGCTTTTAATATCGATTCACTCATAATTAATTCTGTTAAAGCTTAATCTATTAAATAAAAGAAATGTATTAGCATAAAGGTTTTTCAAAATTGCTATATCTGCATTTTGCAGTTTATGTTGATTTTACAACTCTAAATTTAGTGAAAAAACACATGCAAGGCTATTTTTACTTTACTACAAAATATTAAAATTGCAAAAAAGTACTGTTATTTGCAGAATATTAAATCAAAAAGGGGATATGAAATACCAGAGAATTCGCTTTTAAAAACTTTTAACCACGCTAAAAAGTCTTTCAGGCGTTTTCAAGTGGTTTATAATATTGAGAATCTTAAATATTTGTCATCTTCAATTGAAATGACAACATATTTAACGAATGTTTTTTAAAAGTGAAATCCCTGTATGAAATACTGAGAATTGATTTGAGTATTAAATGTATTAGTGGTAAGTCAAGCTTCAATTAACGGGTGACGGTTTGCTTCTCTAGCCTTAGGCTAGGTCGCAAAGACTCCTATACTAGAGACTCTGCGAGGAACAAAGCAGTCTGTTACTTGAATATTCACGCTTGACTTATCACTAGTCTGCCAACAAGCAGTCTCGATAATTTAGGAATAAATAATAAGCAGATGAATAAAGTTGTTTTAGAGATAGGTGGAAATCAGGGAGATAGATTGAAAAATATTATTAGAGTTACGGAACTAATAATGCAGAATATTGGTGTAATTAAAAAGAAGTCTTCTATTTATGAAACACCACCTTGGGGTTTTTGCAGTGAACAGGATTTTTATAATCAGGTGTTATTAATTTCAACAAATTTACCAGTAAAAGAAGTTCTAGAAAATGCCTTGCAAATAGAAAGGAAATTGGGAAGAGTTAGAGGAAATGAGCAATTTAGTTCAAGAACTATGGATATTGATATTTTATTCTTTAATGATGAAATTATTAATACAGAGGAATTAATTGTTCCTCATCCACGTTTGCACTTAAGGCGTTTTGTTTTAGAACCAATGTGTGAAATAGATAGAAGCTTTAAGCACCCTGCTTTTAATAAAACTGTTGAACTTTTATTATCTGAATGCGAAGACAATGCAGAGTGTACCAAGATTAATTAGTAATAACTTATTGATAATTGTTCATTGTATTATTATTCCTTTGTTCCGTATGCTAAATCACCAGCATCGCCAAGTCCTGGAACTATGTATGACTTTACAGTAAGTTCATCGTCAATTGCTCCGGTCCATAAAGTAATATTCTTATCGCCAATATTTTTTTGAATATGTTCAACGCCTTCTTTGCTGGCAATTACTGAAACAATATGAGTATGCTTTGGTGTACCTTTTTGAAGCAAAGCTTTGTATGCCAATATCATTGACGAACCGGTTGCTAACATTGGGTCAACAATAATTACAGTTTTACCATTTATTGATGGCCCTGAAATATGTTCAAATTTAATTTGGAAAGTACCGTCTTTTCTGTACTTACGATAAGCTGAAATAAATGCATTTTCACCTTGGTCGAAGTAGTTTAAAAAGCCTTGATGAATTGGTAAGCCAGCTCTGAGAATACTGGCAACAACAGGCTTTTCGTCTGATACAACCATTTTTGCAATTCCTAATGAAGTAGTAACCTCTAGAGGCTTATATTTAAAAGTCTTGCTTATTTCATAAGCAAATATTTCGCCTACACGTTCAAGGTTTCTTCTAAAACGCATGCTGTCTTTCTGAATCTCTTTATCTCGAATTTGCATTAAAAACTGATTAAAAAGAGAATTCTTTTCGCCAAGGTTGATAAGCATTGCTAAAGTGGTTTAAATTCAAGTGTAAAAATGCAAAAAAAAAATCATAATTTGGGTTTATTTACTGCATATCTATTATAGAATCCCTTCATCGGCGAAACTGTAATATTTTTTATCTCCAATAATTACATGGTCTAATACACTAATATCAGTTAATTTGCCTGCTTCTTTAATTTTTGAAGTTATGCTTTTATCACTTGTGCTAGGTTGAATGTTACCCGATGGATGATTGTGGATAAGAATAATACCACATGCTAATTTTTCTATACCATGTTTCAGAATAATTTTAACATCGATAATTGTTCCTGTGGTTCCGCCAATACTTATCCTCTCTTTGTCAATTATTTTATTTGATCGGCTAAGGTAGAGCACCCAGAATTCCTCATGAGGTAAATCGCCTAAAATGGGTTGAAACACATCGAACACAACATTGCTGGTATTTGCTTTTTTATGTTCAAGGTCCGTTTTCTTTCTACGTCGGCCTAATTCTAAAGCGGCAATTATTGTAATCGCTTTTGCTTCGCCAATTCCATTAATCTTTTTTAAGTCGTTTATTGTTTTCTTGCCTAGGGTGTGTAAGTTATTTTCCGATTCAGATAATATAAGCTTTGCTATATCTACAGCTGATAATTTTCGGGTGCCAGTAGAAATAAGTATGGCTATTAGTTCAGCATCCGAAAGGGAATAGGTTCCTTTTTCAATAAGCTTTTCGCGTGGACGATCTTCGGCTGCCCACTGTTTGATGGATAAGTTTTGATATTCGTTCATAGGTCTTTGCTTATGGCTTGTAAGCAAATCTAAACAAATATATTAAGAGCTAAAAATAAAAAAGCCCGATGCGTATGCATCAGGCTTTACTATATTGTAGTAAATGTTACTTTAATTCGTTAACGTGTAATGCTAAGCTCGACTTTAAGTTCGATGCTTTGTTTTTGTGGATAATGTTAATCTTAGCTAACTTATCAAGCATTGCTGAAATCTTTGGAAATAATTCTGTAGCTTCAGCTTTGTCAGATGTGCCGCGTAATTTGTTCACAGCATTCCTTGCAGTCTTTGCATAATATTTATTATGTAATCTGCGCTTCTCGTTCTGACGTATCCTTTTCTTTGCTGATTGATGATTTGCCATTTTGTTTTTCTTATTAAATAAAATAAAGTACTCCGTAGGGG
>JAUXEM010000049.1 GCA_030620515.1 Salinivirgaceae bacterium | reverse complement strand
GGTTTAATGCCAGTAGAGGAATTTTTGTTGCTCGCATGGATGCCGATGATTACTCTTTTCCAGATAGATTAGCTTTGCAGTATGAATTTTTAGTAAACAATTCTGAGTTTGGTGCTGTTTCAGGTTTTGTTGGATACGTTAGTCATAATGCTAATACCGAAGGTTTTGCGCGCTATGTAGATTGGGTAAATTCAGTACAATCGTATAGTGAGATTTTTGCAAAAAGATTTATTGAATCTCCAATTGTTAACCCAACAGCTATGTGGAGAAAGAATATTGCTGACAAGTATGGCATGTATGATTCCGGTGATTTTCCAGAGGATTATGAAATGTGGTTACGCTGGTTGCATAAAGGTGTAAAAATTGGAAAGGTTAAGCAGGAAGTTTTAAAGTGGTACGATTCTGATTGTAGATTAACGCGCACAAATCATATTTATAGTGATGCTGCATTTTTTAAAATTAAAACACAATACTTAGGGCAAGAGCTTAAACAAATTAATCCTTTTTACCCAAAGGTGGTTGTTTGGGGAGCAAGCCAAATATCAAGAAAGCATGCGACCTTCTTAGTAGATAATAATTTGGAAATTGAATATTATATTGATGTTAAGAAAAGTAAGTTTAAAAAAGTAGATGTGAAATACTATGAAGATATTCCATTAAGTGGAGAATGTTTTATACTGGTATATATTAAGCATCATGAATTAAGGCTTAAAACACAATTATTTCTGGAGTCTAGAGGATATGTAGAGGGAGAAAGCTATTTATTGGTTTCGTAATTATTAAGCAATGTATTTTAGCTAATAAAATTAAATAATTACTATTTGTCTAATAAAAGAATTATTAGGAATAAAAAAAACCGGACATAGCCCGGTTTTATATTAATATCTTTTCGTTTTTCCTGCTCTCGGATTGTTTCTTGGATTATGCCTAGGATTACTTCGTCCTTTGCTTCCGCCCCCTCTTCTGTCTTTATCTCTACTTCTATCTTGAGGTGGCTTGTTAATTAAATCTTTAATTTCTTTAAGTTTTAAGCCTTCTGGTATATTGACCTGGTCTTTGGTTAAAAATTTAAAATCGCTAAAAATTAAATCGTCAGCAACCGATTCTCTATTCCAATTAAGGAACGATTTTTTCATTTGGTTGCATATTACCTCTATCAAAAATTTTTTTTCTTCCCCTTCAGGAAAGTCAATTGAGGTTTTAACCATGTTCTCAAGTACCCTGCCGTAATGTTTAAAGCGAACTTCACGCGAGTTTTTGTATGGTAATTTATCAGGAGCTGTATTTAATTCTTCAGGAAGAGGAGTGGGATAAGGTGAGTCAACATCTAATTCAAAATCAGATATTATTGCCAAATGATCCCATAATTTATGTTTAAAATCAGCAACATCACGCAGGTGCGGATTCATGTTGCCCATTACTTGAATAATTGCTTTAGCTAGCCTATTTCTTTCATCACGGTCTTCAACTGTTTTAATGTGAAGAACCATTTTCTGAATGTTACGGCCGTATTCTGGTAGAACTAATGATTTTCTAGAGGTGTTATAATCCATTTATAATAAGTTTTATACAAAAGTAATTTAAATCTTAGTGTTAGCAAATAAATCAATTCAATATTCTTAAACGTGCGAATCTTAATAAAAGTTTCTTTTCTCCTAATTTTGGAAAGAAAATAATTGCTTTTCTATTTGTGCCATCACCTTCAATCTGTACCACTTTGCCATTTCCAAACTGCGAATGCTCAATATTCATACCCGATTTTATATTTTCTGGTGCATCGGCTTTAAAGTTCTCGTTATTTATGGTTTTTAGCTGATTAAGTTTTCGCGATGCAGCTAAGTTAACTCCTGTTTTCGAAGGTTTTTTAAAACCGCCCCTGTTTCTAAAATCAATAACTTGTTCATTACTGGAATCGGAGCTTTGTAGCTTAGATTCAAACGATTTATTTGTATCTGTATAGGTAGTGTCTAAATCACGTATAAAACGGCTAGGAGCAGTTGTTGTTGGAGTGCCATAGCGATACCTGCTTCTGCAATAAGAAATGGTTACTCTATGCTCTGCTCTAGTTATAGCTACATAAAACAAACGGCGTTCTTCCTCCAATTCACTCTGGCTATGTACCGACATTTTAGATGGAAAAAGATCCTCCTCCATACCAACGATATACACCTGAGGAAACTCCAGACCTTTGGCAGCATGTATAGTCATTAGAGTAATTTTCTTTTTATCATCTGTTTTTTCACCATCCTGATCCGTTAATAAAGCAACGTTTTCTAAAAAAGTACTTAGGTTTACAGGTTCTTTTTTCTGAAAGTTAGTAGAAACAAAATCTCTAATGCCATTTAGTAGTTCTTCAATATTTTCATACTTTGCTCGCTCTTCAACGGTATCTCCTTTATGTAAATCCTTTAGAATACTAGCCGATGATGCTATATGTTGAGCCAAGTCGAAAGCATCATTGTTTTCCTGCATGCCAATAAAACTTTCAATAAGCGTAACAAATCCTGCAATTTTTGCAAATGTACCTTTGTTTAATGCTGTTGGATACTGGTTTGGGTTTTTTACAACATTCCATAAACTAACTTGATGCTCGTTTGCCGCAAGTTCAATCTTTGCCATTGTTGTGTTGCCAATTCCACGTGCTGGGTAGTTTATTACCCTTTTTAAAGCCTCACTATCGTCAGGGTTTACCACCAACCTTAAGTATGCAATTAGGTCCTTTATCTCTTTACGTTGATAAAAAGATAAACCACCATATATTTTATAAGGCATATTCCGTTTTCTTAAAGCCTCCTCAAATATTCTGCTTTGCGCATTGGTACGATATAAAATGGCAAAATCTTCATATTTTCGTTGCTTAGTAGCAATTTGTTCAAATAGGTCGTTTATTACTAAATAGCCCTCTTCGTTATCGGTATATGCTTCAATAATTTTTATTAATTCACCTTCTTCGTTTTTAGAATATACATCTTTTGGAATCTGATTTACATTCTTTTTTATTAATCCATTGGCGGCATTCACAATGTTTTGTGTTGAACGATAGTTCTGTTCAAGTTTAAAAAGATTGTGAGCAGGGTAGTCGTTTTTGAAATTTAAAATATTCTCAATTTTTGCTCCACGGAATGAGTAAATGCTTTGTGCGTCATCGCCCACAACGCATATGTTATTATGTTGCTGGCTAAGTTTTTTTACAATTAAATATTGCGAGAAGTTGGTATCCTGATACTCATCAACTAAGATATATTTAAATTTATTTTGGTATTTTGTCAGCACCTCCGGATGATCGCGAAATAAAATATTGGTATAAAGTAAAAGATCATCAAAATCCATTGCTCCAGAACGTCTGCAGCGTGCAGTATATAACTCATAAATGCGGGCTATCTCGGGTCGTTTTGTTTGCCTGTCGGTTTCTATGGCACTAGCATTCCCTTTATAGGCTGCTGCAGTAATTAAATTGTTTTTTGCATTAGATATTCTGCTAAGAACTCCTGCTGGTTTGTAAACAGAATCGTCTAAATTGAGTTGTTTAATTATAGACTTTATAAGGCTTTTTGAGTCGCTTGTGTCATAAATAGTAAATGCAGATGGAAAACCCAATTTGTCAGCTTCTGTTCGTAATATTTTGCTAAAAATAGAATGAAAAGTTCCCATCCATAATGATCCTGCTAATTTTTCGCCAACAACTTTTGCAATTCGCTCTTTCATTTCGCGGGCTGCTTTATTGGTAAAAGTTAATGCTAAAATATTCCAGGCAAGAGTATCTGTAGCTAAAAGGTGTGCTATGCGGTAAGTTAATACTCTTGTTTTGCCCGATCCAGCTCCAGCAATTACTAAGCTTGGTCCATCTTTAGCTATTACAGCTTCGCGCTGTGCAGTATTTAAATCATCTAAGAAACTACTCATTTATGCAAAATTAGTGTACAAAAGTAGTTAAAATGCTTAATGAATAGTTTATTTTTAGATTGGATATTTACTATTTTTACACAATTATATTTTTATTGGCAAAGCACATCAATTTTTTATAATATTGTAGCGCTTTTTGAGTTATATCTTAATAGTCGTTAATTTTCATTTGTTTTATGCATAAAGTAGTTTTAAGGTGGATAAGTTGGGTTTTTGTTTCATTCACATTTCCAGTGGTAGTATTTTCTCAAATATCGGCTCCCAATGCCGATTATATTGATTCAACCAATTATGTGAATAATGATTTCGGTAAGCACCCTATCTATGTTTATACTCCAAAAAAGGGAGATTATGAGATTAATGCAGAGTTTATAGCAGAATTTGTTGGTGAGGATAGCTTGAATTTTCGTTGGATAAAATACAATTATTTAACAAATATTTTTGATGACACTCTAAAGTTCGATGAAATAGTAACACGGTCTATTTATAGATCGGAGGGAGAAGGAGGCTATAAGGTGCATGTTTTCAATAATAATGTTGATACGATATTTTATGCTTGGAATTATAAGAGTTCTTTTCATATTTCAAGTATTAATATTGATAAATATGCAAGTAATTGTAAGATAATGGTGTTGGAAACTGCATTAGATATTGATGACAGATTTATATACTTTGATCTTGTGGATGCCACAGAACTATATCTTGAACATTTTTATGTTAAAGCTGATTGGGTTGCAGAACCAAATAGTATTGATCTTTCCAATAAAAATTCTATTGATATTCAGTTTGAAGCGCCTGTAGTATATACTAGATTTATACAAACTATTACAGATAATTTTGATATACAAATTACAGATTATTTTGACATTAAGGAAGAGGAAGAATACGATGACGAAGTGTATTTAATTGCTACTAAGGCTGATTTAAAGGCTTCAAGAAATTTTATTCCCATTGGAGAAACTGATTCTACAGGTCAAGCGCCATTAACCGTTCAGTTTGAAAACTTATCAATAAATGGGATTGGTTTTGAGTGGACATTTTATAATGAGAATAGTTGGATAGAACACGGTAAAGATACTATAATGGAGGTGTCAGTAGATGAATTACCAATGGATTCTATTAGATATTTATTACCGGGCTATTATGAGGATATTAATGAAAAAGATTCAGGAAAGTATAATGTTCAATTAATATCGTTTGGTCCTAAATATACTATTAACAATATTGCAAAGCAGTGTGTGGATACTGCTTATAAGGAAAATTTTATTGTAGTTGATAGTACACATATTCCTACTTTTGCAAATGTATTTACTCCTAATGGCGATACTCAGAATGATGTCTTTTATTTTAAAGATGGGGTAGAAGGCAATAAGATAAAACCAGAGTTGGCAAGGTCGGTAAAAAGCTTTTCGATAAAAATTTATAGTAGATGGGGTAAAAGAGTACATTCATATTATGGTGATATAAATGATTGGCACGGATGGAATGGCAAAATGCATGGGAATGCTTATGCTCAAGCAGGTGTTTATTTTTACTCTGCTCTTATTGAAGGATGGGATGGTAAACCACATAATAGAGAGGGATTTGTTCACTTATTCCGCGATAAATAACTTTACATTAAGAAATAATTAAGCCATCTTGCATAGTTATAATTCGGTCGCTCATTTTTGCTAAACTCATATCGTGTGTAACAATTACAAAGGTTTGATTAAATTTTTCGCGTAAAGTAAAAAATAATTGGTGTAATTCTTCTTTATTGTGAGTATCCAAATTACCTGAAGGCTCATCGGCTAAAATTACCTCGGGTTCGTTAATTAATGCTCTGGCAACTGCAATGCGTTGCTGTTCACCTCCCGATAATTCTTTAGGCTTGTGGCCTAAACGATGGTCTAGCTTAAGAAAAGCAAGAATATCTTTTGCTTTGTTCTCAATGTTTTTTCTTGGCTGGTTCGCAATAAGTCCAGGAATAAGAACATTTTCAAGAGCCGTAAATTCAGGTAATAATTGATGCGATTGAAAAACAAATCCTAAGTTTTGATTTCGGAATTTGGCTAAAGCTTTCTCTCGAAGCTTTGATACTTGGGTGCCATTTATTTCAACAATACCTTTATCGGCAGGTAATAAGGTGCCAATTATTTGCAGTAGTGTAGTTTTGCCTGCGCCACTTTTACCTACAATGGCAACAATTTCACCTTTTTTAATGCTTAAATCAATTCCTTTTAATACTTCAACAGTCCCGTATGATTTGTGTATGTCGCTTACATTTATCATTGATATCAGATTATGGTTTTAGTAAAAAGTAAATATACAAACAATAAGATGAGATTAAAATAGCACCATTAATGCGTGATATTTTTCTGCTTTTACCTATCATTAATAAAAATAATAATAATGAAATTGCTAACATCCAAAGCATGTCGCTGCTAAGTATTTTCGGATTAACAGGAATTGCTTTAGTAACGGCGGTAATTCCTAAAATACCTGCAATGTTAAATATGTTCGATCCAATAATATTGCCAATACTTATGTCAGTTTCCTTTTTTAGGGCTGCAACTATTGATGTAGCTAATTCTGGAACACTGGTTCCGAATGCAATTATTGAAACAGATATTATGCGTTCACTAACACCAAAGTCCCTTGCTAAGCCTGTTGCTCCTTTTACTAATAAATCGGCCCCAAATACTAAGCCAATACTACTTGCAACAACAATTAAAGAGGCATAATACCAAGCTATTTTAACCTCCTGTATTTTTTCATTATTTTTGCGTCCTGTCCTTACCGACTGAATATTAAAATACACTATTACAGCTAGTAAAATGCTTCCTTCCCACCAAGTAAGAACGCCTGAATATGCAAAAACTAATAATAGAATACTTGAAAACATCATTATTGGCCAGTCGAACTTTATTAATTTCGAAACCACTGGAATAGGAAAGATAAGTGCAGTGATACCTAATACTAGTGCCATGTTGCTAATATTTGATCCAACAACATTGCCAATAGAAATATCAGGATGCCCAGATAGAGCTGCTTTTAAACTAACCAATAGCTCTGGAGCCGAGGTGCCAAGCGAAACTATAGTTAAGCCAACAACTAGTGTGGGTATTTTAAAAAACTTTGCTAATTCAACTCCACCAACAACTAAAAAGTGCCCACTTAAAAAGAGTATAGTAAAGCCAATTAGTAAAAATATTAAATCAACCATAGTGCGAATATAGTAAATCAGATTACGATGTAGATATTTATTTTATATCATGGACTAAAAAAAATAGCCCCGAAAATTCGGAGCTATTTTTTGAAGTTATAATAATATATTATACTCTTTTGCCTTTAAGTACGCGTTTCTTTTCATCAGCTTTTGATACTGTATCGAATACAACTGGAGTGGCAATAAATAGTGACGAGTAAGTACCAACTACAACACCCAAAAGCATTGCAAATATAAATCCTCGAATTACTTCACCACCAAATATGAAAATTACTAATAATACAACGAATGTACTTAACGAAGTACTAAAAGTACGACTAAGTGTGCTGTTCAATGCAGAGTTAATAATTTCGCTACGGTCACGCTTCTGAAATTGCACTAAGTACTCACGAATACGGTCAAATACAACCACTGTATCGTTTATTGAGTAACCCACAACAGTCAGGATAGCTGCTATAAACGATTGGTCAATCGACATCGAGAATGGCATGAAACTATACATTATTGAGTAGATTCCTAATATAATTAATACATCGTGTAATAATGCTACAACTGCACCTAAACCAAACTGCCAATTACGGAAACGTAGTAAGATGTATAAGAAAATACCTATAAGTGCAACAAATACTGCTAGTATTGCTGATTTTTTAATATCCTCAGCAATTGTAGGGCCTACTTTTTCAGAACTCATTCGGTGAGTAGTTATAAACTCTTTAAATGTAATCCCATCGGCTAGGTATTTATCTTTTAATCCCATGTAAATTTTTACTTCAACTACATCGTCAATTTCAGGTTGGTCGCCCGATAGGTGCTGTGCAGCTAAAGCTATATCTTCAGCAGGAGCCGTTTCGGCATTTACTAAATATTTTGTTGTAATTTTTACCTGATTAGCATCACCAAATGTTTTTACATTAGGAGTATTACCAAATACAGCAGAAAGGCTTTTCTGAACCTCAGTTGTATTTACATTTTCATCGAAGCGAATAACGTATGTTCTACCACCAGTAAAGTCAACACTTTGATCTAAACCGCGAGTTACTAAAGAAGCAATACCTGCAATTACAATTATTGATGATATAGCATAAAATATTTTGCGTTTACCTAAGAAATCGATATTCATATTTTTAAATGCACCCTCGGTAAGCTTAGTAGAGAACTTAGGAGTTTTGTTTTTATCAAGCACTCTTTCAAATACTAAACGAGTAATGAAAATAGCTGAGAATAATGAAGATAAAATACCAATACCTAATGTTACAGCAAAACCATGAATTGGTCCTGTTCCAAATACACCAAGGATAATCGCTGTTAAGAGTGTAGTAACATTCGAGTCAATAATTGCCGAATAAGCATTTTTGTAGCCATCTTTAATAGCTAATTTGACACCTTTGCCGCTGGCTAATTCCTCTCGAATACGTTCATAAATTAGCACGTTCGCATCTACCGACATACCAATAGTAAGAACAATACCAGCAATACCAGGCAGTGTAAGAACAGCTCCTAACGAAGCAAGCACTCCCATAATAAAGAATACGTTGGTAATTAAGGCCAAATTTGCTGCCCAACCTGCGTAGTTGTAGTAGAACAGCATGTAAAGCAATACCATAACAAAAGCAATAATAAACGATATTAAACCTTTGCTAATAGCCTCTTTACCTAACGATGGTCCAACAATTGTTTCTTGCTCAATACGAGCAGGAGCTGGCATTTTACCAGACTTAAGTATGTTTGCAAGGTCTTCCGCTTCAGCAACAGTAAAATCACCGGTTATTGAAGATCTACCACCCTTAATTTCACCTGAAACTCTAGGATAAGAGTACACATAGTTGTCAAGTACAATTGCTATGCAACGCTCAACATTATCGCGAGTTAATCGGGCCCAAACTTTTGCTCCTTCGGGGTTCATGCTCATTGCAATTTCTGAACGACCAGAACCTTGTGAGTATTCTTTTTTAGCATTTGTAACTACATCGCCTTCAAGTGCTGCGCGTCCATCACGGCTGCTTACTTTAATAGCAACTAATTCAAAGTAATTACCATCATCGTCTATAGCTTTAACAGTCCATAATAAGCGCAAGGTGCGTGGGAACAAAGACTTAACTTGCGGCATATTCAGATACTCGTTTACTTTAGCCGTGTCTTTAAAGTGGCTAATACCAATTGCAGCTCCGGGTAAAGCGCGGTTATCGCGTGAATAGCGTGGCTGTAATACCGAGAATAACGGAAAATCTTGTGATAAGTTTGGTCCTACAGTAGTATCAACAGCTGTTGTGTCACTTTCTAATTGCTCAATTAATGATACATCACCGGCTGTTGTGTCAGCTATGGCTTCTTCCAAAAGAGGTGCTTCTTCCACTTTAACTTCAGTAGCTTCTGCTACATTACCATTAGCTTCTTCTTCTAATGCTTTTTTAGCATCGTTTATTTCCTTAATCTTTAGATTGGCTGCATATAAGTATTCTTGTACTTCTGCATTTTCGTAAGTTTCCCAAAATTCAAGGTTTGCTGTTCCTTGTAGTAATTTACGAACACGCTCAGGGTCTTCAATGCCAGGAAGCTCAATTAAGATGCGTCCTGAATTGCCCAAACGCTGAATAGTAGGTTGGGTTACTCCAAAACGGTCAATTCTAGTACGTAGAATATTAAATGAATTACTAATAGCTGATTCTGTTTCAATTCGAAGAATGTCAAGCACCTCGGCATTAGTAGAATTAAAGTTGATTTTATCTTTTAATTCAATTGTATTAAAAATAGCAGCTAGTTTAGCATTCGGGTCAATTTCAGAGAATGCATTACCAAAAAGAGTAACGTAATTAGTTTGCCCTTGTTCTTTCTGACGTTCTTTTGCTAGTGCAATTGCTTTATTAAAAGTAGTGTCGGTACTGTAGTTCGCCATTGAACGAACAACATCGATAACCGATACTTCAAGTATCACATTCATACCACCTTTAAGGTCAAGCCCTAAGTTTAACTCACGTTCCTTACAGTCACGATAAGTGAAATTTTTAATCCAGAAAAAATTGTATACTGGCTCACTCGAAATAGAGTCTAAGTACACATTCTGCTTAAGTAAATCATCTTGAGCATATTCTCTAGCCTGCTTTTCTACTTGTGCTGTCTTCCATGTAAACGATAATTGGTATAATGATACCAGCGCAAACATGATTGCAACAAATCTAATAGCTCCTTTATTCTGCATTTGTTTTATATTTTTTGAATTCCTAATTACAAGTTCTCACATTAAGTGATAAGCGCGCAAATATATTGTTTTTTTTTAAAAGATAAATGTTTTTTTTAAGGGAAGTCTAAAACAATGTTGTAAAAGCGAAAGTAAATTCCACTATCTTTTTCAATTATTTTAATTTTCACTTACTATTTTTGTCTCTTAGGAGTTAAATTTTTTATTTATTTGTAACTTTTATATCAATTGGCGACTAAGTTATTGAACTTAATATAATAGCAATGAACATAATTGAAGCAAAAAGTATTCATAAGCAATTTGCGAACCACAAAGCATTAAAAAATGTTAGTATAGATGTGCCTGAAGGAAAGATATTTGGACTGCTTGGACCAAATGGTGCTGGTAAAACCACATTAATACGTATTGTAAATCAGATTACCGCTCCCGATATTGGAGAACTTATGTTTAAAGGTAGAGCATTGACACCTGATGATGTTTTAAATATCGGTTATTTACCTGAAGAACGTGGTTTATATAAAAAAATGAAAGTTGGTGAGCAGGCAATTTATTTAGCCAGATTAAAAGGCTTAAGTAGGAATGATGCTGTTAGTAAACTTAAATTTTGGTTCGAGAAGTTTGAGATTGAACCTTGGTGGAATAAAAAAGTGCAAGAACTTTCAAAAGGAATGCAGCAGAAAGTGCAGTTTATTGTTACAATTTTACATGAACCCGAATTATTAATATTCGATGAGCCTTTTAGTGGTTTCGATCCAATTAATACTAAGCTTTTAAAAAACGAAATTCTTACTTTAAAAGAGAAAGGGACTTCTATCATATTTTCAACACATAATATGGGTTCGGTAGAGGAAATATGCGATGAGATAGCTTTAATTAATCAATCGGAAAAAATATTGGATGGTAAAGTTGAAGACATTAAAGCTAAATTTTCTAGCAATAGTTATGAATGTAACTACATTGGCGATTACAATAAGATTCAACAAGTAGTTGAGAGCGATTTTGAGATAATTAAGCACATACAGAATCATAATACCCACTATCTGAAAGTTTCGCTTACCGACAAACAAAAAGATAATGCTCTGTTAGCTAAAATGATGAATGAGGTTACTATTTCATCTTTTAATCAAGTGGTTCCTACAATGGACGATATTTTTATTAAAGTAGTGAATGAAGATTCAGTTAAGGAGATTTAAGTAGATTGATGGGATTGAAGGAAAAAGATTGATGAGGCATGTTGAAAAAGATTGAGTTTGTGTTAATCTGAGTAAATCTGTGGTGAAAAGGATAGAAAGAGATTGAGGGAAAAAGATTGAAAGGATTGAATAAAAAGCATATATTTTAATTCTCGTAACAACTATTAAATAATAAATGAATGTAATTAGATATGAAAAAAATATTAACAATTATAAATAGGGAATATAGCACCAGAGTACGTAAAAAGTCATTTTTATTAATGAGTATTATTGGACCTATTTTATTTGCTGCCATGATGATTGTTCCCACATGGATGAGCCAAATGGATGATACCGAGGAGAAAATTATTGCAGTTGCTGATAGCTCACATTTGTTTCTTAATGCTTTCCCCGAAACCAACTATTTGAAATTTGAATATTTGCCTGATGCCGACCTAAATAAGTACAAGGGTGAATTCAATGAAAGCCCTTATTATGCTGTATTATATATAAGTCAGGTAATTACGTACTCGCCAAATGCAGTGCATTTATATTCTGACAAATCGCCTAGCTTGAGTGTGCGTATGCATATTTCAAATGCCATAGAAAAAAAACTAGAGCGAGATAAGCTAAAAGCTTACAATATTGATGAAAATGTACTTAATGCTGTAAAAACAAGCATCTCAATACGTTCGGTTAAGCTTACTAAAAGTGGCGAAGAAAACGAGAATAATTTTACTTTGAATATGATAATTGGTTATTTAGTTGGTTTCATGATCTATTTTACAATTTTCTTTTCTGGTGCGCAAGTAATGCGTGGAGTTATTGAGGAAAAAACCAGCAGAATTATTGAAATAATTATATCATCGGTTAAGCCATTTCAACTTATGATGGGTAAAATACTAGGAGTAGGACTTGTGTCTTTAACACAGTTTGCCATATGGGGAGTTTTAACCATGGTTTTATATACCGCAGTTGCGCCTATGATAATGCCCGATGTTGCTCAAATGGGGAAAGAGATGCAGGTTGAGAACTTATTAGATGCAGGAAGTACATTGCAACCCCAACAACCAATAAACGATAAGTTGGAGAGTGAGGTAACAATGATGTTAGCCTCTGTGGGTAACATTAATTTTGGTGTTATAATTTTCTCTTTTCTCTTTTTCTTTTTTGGAGGGTTCTTTTTGTACGGCGCAATGTTTGCTGCCATTGGTTCAGCGGTTGATGCAGAGGCCGATACTCAACAGTTTATGATACCAGTTACAATACCATTGGTTTTGTCCATGGTTGTTATGTTTCAAACTGTGCAGAATCCAGAAAGTCAAATGTCATTTTGGTTTTCTATTATTCCATTTACTTCGCCAATTGTTATGATGGCGCGAATACCGTTTGGTGTGCCAATTGAAGAGATTTTTTTGTCGGCTTTCCTGTTAATTATTACCTTTATCCTGTTCACATGGCTTGCGGGTAAGGTGTATCGTACTGGTATACTTATGTATGGTAAGAAAACCAGCTGGAAAGAAATGTGGAAATGGATTCGATATAAAAACTAATTTTTACAATGAAGGCAGGTATAATAGATTTAGGAACAAACACATTTAGTGTATTAATTGCAGAAATTAATCAAAATGAAAGTTTCGATGTGCTTTTGAGTACAAAGGCACCAGTAATGCTTGGTAGCCAAGGTATAAGGGAAGGGTACATTAGCGATAAAGCTTTTAATAGAGCATATGGCGTATTGCGCGACTTTAGTAGATTAATTAATGAGTTTAAATGTGATAAAGTTGTTGCTTTTGGTACATCTGCAATTCGTTCGGCATCAAATTCTCAGGATTTTATACAGAAGATTAAGGCTGATTTTAATATTGAAATTGAACCTATTTCTGGCGATGAAGAGGCTACATATATTTATCAGGGAGTAAGTCAGGCAGTAAAATTTGTTGATGAAAAATATTTGATTCTAGATATTGGTGGAGGTAGTAATGAGGTAATTATTGCTAACAAAAATGGTGTATTATGGCAACATAGTTTTGCTTTGGGGGGCTCGAGATTACTTGATGAAATTCAGCCATCAGACCCTATGACAGAGGATGAAATTAAACGATTGAATTTTTATCTACAAAAAGAACTAATTCTGTTAAGTGATGCATTAAAAGAACATTCGGTTACTAAATTGGTTGGTTCGTCGGGCGCATTCGATAGTTTTGCCGAAGTTTTAAGTTATAAGAACGATAATATACCTACATCAAAAGCAGTAAAAAATAATGTAATTTCATTACATGAATTCGACCTCTTGTATAGAGAAATTGTTGAAACCAAGCGTGTTGAGCGACAAATCATTCCAGGACTGGAATCTATACGAGTAGATACAATTGTAATGGCTCTTATTTTTACAAATATTATTATAAAAATGTCTGGAGTAAAAGGTATTATTCAATCAACGTTTTCATTGAAAGAGGGCGTTGCTGTAAATTTTTTAAATTAATATCAGAATGGCAAAAATATTAGTAATAGACGATGAAAGGAGTATTCGTAATACACTTAAAGAGATATTGGAATACGAAAAGTATGAAGTTGACATTGCTGCTGATGGAATGGAAGGACTTGATGCTTTAACAAAAGCTAAATACGATATAGCTCTGTTAGATATTAAAATGCCAGAAATGGATGGTATTGAGGTGCTTGAGAAAATGAAAAAGAACCATTCTGATGTGCCTGTAATTATGATTTCAGGTCATGGAAATGTAGATACTGCTGTTCAGGCACTTAAGATAGGTGCATACGATTTTATTGAAAAACCATTAGATTTAAACCGACTTTTAGTTACGGTACGAAATGGATTAGATAAATCGGAATTGGTGGAAGAAACCAAAACTTTACGCCGGAAAATTAGTAAGGCTTACGATATGGTAGGGGAGTCGCCTGCAATAGCACAAATTAAAACTATGATTGAACGTGTTGCGCCAACCGATGCTCGTGTTCTTATTACAGGCGCCAACGGCACAGGTAAAGAAGTAGTTGCCCGTTGGTTACACGACAAAAGCGCACGGTTAAACGGACCATTTGTTGAAGTAAATTGCGCTGCAATACCATCTGAATTAATTGAGAGCGAGCTTTTTGGACATGAAAAGGGTGCCTTTACTTCTGCTAATAAACAGCGTAAGGGTAAGTTTGAACAAGCACATGGTGGAACAATATTTTTAGATGAAATTGGTGATATGAGTCTTTCGGCTCAGGCAAAGGTGCTACGTGCTTTACAAGAGAATAAAATTTCGCGAGTGGGTGCCGATAAAGATATTAATGTAGATGTTAGGGTTATTGCTGCTACAAATAAAAATCTGGAAACAGAAATAAAAGAAACTCGCTTTCGCGAAGATTTATATCATCGCTTAAGTGTTATATTAATTCATGTGCCTTCGCTTAACGAGCGCATAGACGATATTCCATTATTAGCCGACCATTTTATTACTCAAATATGTAATGAATATGGTGCACCAAAAGTTCCAATAGCCAAAGATGCGCTAAGTGAATTGCAGAAAATTAACTGGACAGGTAATGTGCGAGAATTTAGAAACGTTATTGAGCGTTTACTTATTCTTTGTAATAAAGAAATTACCAAACAGGATGTAGTGCAATTTGCTAGACCTATTGGAGGTAATGTTTAGTACTCAAAAAAAATATTCTTAACCACAAGATGCACAAGATTTACAAATAAGAAGCATATGTGTTAATTTGAGTAATCTGTGGTGAATAGTTTTTTTTGTTGATAGTTCTTTCACCACAAGATGAACACAGATTCTCACAGATTAAAAAAAGAAGAGTATCTGTGTTAATTTGAGTAATCCTTGGTTAATTCAATGATTTAGAAATTTCTACGCAGTCAATTCTAGCTTCCTAAAAACTAGGGTCAAGCCAGTATATCCATGGTGCAGCTTTATATTGTTCTATCTTATATTGAAGTCTAAGTACTGTTTTGCTTTTATTTCTTTCTAAAAAAAGCAAATTTTCAAAAGTTCTTACGTAATGTGGGTAGGGGGCTTGTAACTGAACAAAGTCTGGTGAAAATAATACTAGAGCATCTACACCTCCCTCCATGCTAGTAGACGAATATTCATAATATTTATAGTATATTTTCCCGTCACTATCTCTTTCAATATATTTGTTAGGATTTCCAGGGAATGAAGATAATTCTCCCTTGTGCATCATTATCGTAGTTGTATCTTTTGTTGTGGCTCCAAATTCTGCAATTAAATAGTTATTGTTTAAATTCGGAAGGCTATCGGAAATATTTAGATTTTTATCTAACAGGTTGCCTTCAAAAACTTGATTTAATATTTTTCTTGAATCTGTAGCATAGAAGAAATATATATTGCAAAATGAAAATGATTGAAATGCATCAACTACACTTTGATTATATTTATTTCTGTTTGTTTTTATTTTTGTAATGAGCCTTTTTCTTCTTTCAATATCTTCTTTTTTCTTTTTGAAATTTTTTGAATTTTCGTCAATACCTTCGAGAGCCCTTCTATAAGTCTGATTTCTTTGTTCGAGAGCTGCTATTTTTATTGAATCTGTTTTTAGTCTTACTAGTATTGCACCATCGTCTAAATTTTCGAATAAAACATTAATTTCTTCGTAATATTTTCTTGGTCCCCGTTGTGCATAAATTACATTGGTTAAAAGAAATAAGGAAACTGCTAATACTAACTTTTTCATATATCTAGGTTTTTTTAAGTTTCAACAACTCAATTTTCATGCAAAAGTAGTTTAACTTATTAATTCTTTAAGTGTTTAAGAGCAAATATTTTATTAAAGGTTGCGTGCTTTTAAAACTGAAAGTAAATAAAAGGCTGTAAATCGGCGCTTGTAAATTGCGCAAGGATGAAAACTACCACTACTGTCACAATTACTTTTAAGTATGTGGGTAACAAAACAAATCGTCCTTTATACCAATTTTTTGCTTTGTTGGGCAACCAATGAATAATAAAACCAATAGCTATTAAACTTAAGGTTGTTTTATAGGCAGCAATAATTTCAAATAAATGTGCACCATTAAAATTGTAAAGCATTTGGTGAAACATATCGCTTACCATTTTCATGCTTTCCGATCTAAATGCCATCCAGGTAAATGTAACGATGTGGAAGGTTACAATTACTCTAAGCCAATGCCATTTTGCATTCCCTTTATTTGGAAAAGCCGTTACGTAAAGTTTGTGAATTGCCAAATAAATGCCATGTAAGGCTCCCCAAATCACAAAACGCAAATTTGCACCATGCCATAATCCACCAAGTAACATGGTAATAAATAAATTAACATAGGTTCGCTTTTTGCCTTTGCGATTTCCTCCTAGTGGTATGTATAAATAATCTTTTAACCACGACGATAAGGATATGTGCCAGCGTCGCCAAAAGTCAGTTATGTTTGCTGCTTTGTATGGCGAATTAAAATTCAAAGGTAAGCGGAACCCCATCCACAGAGCCAAACCAATAGCAATATCAGTATAGCCCGAAAAATCGCAATATATTTGTAAAGAGTAGCCGTAAATTGCTAAAAGATTTTCAAGCCCGGTATAACTCATAGGGTTGTCAAAAATTCTATCTACAAAATTCACCGAAATGTAATCGGCAATAATTATCTTTTTTATTAAGCCATTCAAAATTAAGAATAGAGCCTGTCCGGCTTCTTCTTTTTGAACTTTATAACCCGAATACATTTGTGGAATAAAAGAAGCTGCTCGTACAATTGGTCCTGCAATAAGTTGAGGAAAAAACGACACATAAAAGCCGAAATCGAGTATGTTTTTTACGGGCTCCACCTTTTTACGATACAAGTCAATAATATAGCTGAGAATTTGAAATGAATAAAAGGAGATTCCTACTGGTAATATTATTTTTGAGGCTTCAAAACTGCTTCCTGTAAATGAATTAACTCCAAGCATTAACCAATCTTGTACCTCAATGTTAAATCCGAACCATTGGTTTAATAGTCCGCTAAAAAAATAAGTATATTTGAAATAAACCAGCCAACTTAAATTGTAAAAAACAGCAAGAACTACCCACCATTTTTTTCTATTTACACTTTTCGAATAATACAGTCCAATACCAATATAATAGTTTACGGCTATTGATATAAGTATGAGAGAGAAAAACATTCCGCTCGACTTGTAATAAAAGAAAATACTTATTACAAAGAGCCAAGTGTTTCGCCAAAATGTTTTTTTGTAGATAGCGCTAAATACTGCAAATACTATCAATAAAAACATCCAAAATATTGGTCGTGTAAAAAGTAGAGGTTGTGTTGGATTGTATGTTAGCCAGTCAATCAATATTTACAATAATTAATAAGAACTAAAAATAGACACAATATTGGTATATGCAATATGAAATATAAAATAGTTTTTCTTATGAAATGAGGTTTAGGTGTAGATTAATTTCTGAGGAAAAGAGTTAGTTGTTTTGTTGCGGGTTTTGAGTTGCTCTTCTTTTTTAAGCTTTGAGTTCTTTTTGTGATAAAAATAGATTTGAAAGTTGTGGGTTCAATTTTTTAAGACCACTAATTAGATAGTTGTTTTTATTCATTAAATCATTCTGGTATTAGCTCATTGATAGTTAAATTGCCACGAATTAGCGAATTGTAACTGCATGTTGTTAACGGAGAACTGCCTACTGCCCACTCATTTGCATCTCTAAATACTCATCGTAAGCTTTTAAAAATGCATTAAATAAAAGCTGACCTTGATATTCATAACCAATTCGTGTGTAGTGTAAAAAATCAGTATGTCCCATTCCTGTTGCTTGCCAAGCATCAACAGATCCTTTGCCGCCCATAACTTGGTTAAAATCCCAGTAGCTAATTTTGTGCTCAGCCGCTTTGCGTTTTAATATTTTAGATGCAGTTTCTGTAAAATCATTTATGTACGCTCGTTTTATTCTATGGTCGCCTGGGGTTGTAAGTAGAATTGTACTTTGTGGAGCCGCTTTCTTTATATTGACAATAAGCCTATCTACATTTTGTGCAAATAATATTGAATCGAAAACATTAGTATATACATCGTTTGTTCCTAAAGACACAATTATCCAACTTGGGTTTAGTGCTGTTAGATGCGGAATAAAATACTCGCATTTTAAATACGACTCGTATTGCGCACCATTAACACCTATTGTGTGGTAGGTGATACCAGCGTCGTTGGAATCGAAATTGAAACCATGTAAGGCAAAGCGTTGCTGTTGACTTTCAGTTTTTTCTAAGCCCATCTCAATGTTTTTTACCGATTCGGAAAATTCAAATAGAGTATAGCCCAATGATTTGTTTGTTGTTATGTTCTTAGGTATTGGATGCAGAATGGTAGGTGTATAACAATCTGTATCCATATCGTGACAAACCATTAAGCGATCAAAATCGTAGCCGGGCATATTTTTATCATAAATATTTACCTTTATTTTAGCAAGTGAATCGCTTGTAATTACTGCTATGCCTGAAAGACCTAGTTTGCATTTTAATTCTCGTTCAACATTACGGCAACTTTCCCATTTGCCAGTTGATGTAACTTTGTAATTTATTGGGTTGTTAGTTTTAGCTACTTTGTACGGAAAAACAAAACCTCGACCACTTATAGAGCCAATGAAAAATGTTTGTATTTTTTTTCGGAATGCACCAGATAAATAATCGGCCTGAATGTGTGAGTCGCCAATATGTACAATATTAACTTTCCCTTTTCCTTTTAAGCCAATATCTGTGAATTGATTAAAAAGTGTCAGGTAGTTTAACGAATCGTAAATATTTAATTTGTTGTTTTCATAATCAATAAAAGTGTATTTGTCTATCTTATATGGGTCGTCTTGCCCTTGTAAAATACGTGGATAATGAATTATGATCATCAGTAAAAAGCAAGCAAATGTATATAGTAGTAATTCCCGTTTCATTAGTTTTTAGCAACAGCTTGTTTGTTTAAATATTTATGATAATCGTTAATAATGGCATTATAAAGCATTTGGGCAATAATATGACCGCCTCTACGGTTAAAATGGACAAAATCTTTCGAGGCTAATGTTGGTTGGGCAAATACCCAACTAGGCATTGAGTTGTCGCCTCCCATGGCTTGTTGCAAATCCCAATAAACGCAATTTGTATTTGACGCAGCATTTTTCTGAGCTTTTTTTATTTTGCCTATATTCGGATACGAAACATAGTAGTTACCCTTTCGCATAGCCATGTCGGAAACACTTATAACCAAAATAGGCGTATTAGGATAAATAGCTTTTAAGTATTTTAATTGTCTAGTTAGTGCTCTTTCATAATAATTATAATTTTTCACTATATGTGGAACTATGTTTACTCCAAATTCTAGAATAATTAAACCCACATTCATGTTTTTATTCATTTGCTTCATGTGTGCATAATCCAAGCGGGTAAATTCGGTACCTGAACTGCCTCTAAACGGTAAATTGTCAACAGCTACTCCATTTGGCGCATCTAGTGAAATGGCATAAATATCAGGGCTTTTTGCACTTTCAAATTCTATTCTGAAATATTTTGGCGGATAGTTAAATTTCCATTTAAAATATTTTGTGTTTTGATTAGTGTCAACTTCTTCAAACCATGTAAGACTGTCGTTAACAAAACCTCTGACTGTGAATTGCGAATTAGCGTGACCATAAAACACTCTGCATTCTGTAAATTTCCGAACCGAAGCATAGCTTAATCCTGACCTATTAAATTCTATCCAGGCTTTTTTATTTGTAGAATCGATAAATATTGTATCTGCTTTATAGCTTGTGTAACGAGCATAGCTACCTAGAACTCCGAATTTTCTGTGTGGTAAAATGGTATCTTTTTTAAAATATACTGAGTGTTTAATCCAATTGTTTGATGCCTTATGAATAATAGAAGCAGATTCGGCGTGACCAGGTAAGGCTGGCATTAAACCGGGACCACTACCTCCAAATTGTTTTTGAAAACGATTACGCAGATAACCCGTTATGCGGTCTCCCTCAATTTGGCTGTCGCCATAATGCAAAACTCGCACTCTTTTTTTCGAAGCTTTATTTAATTTTTTATAGAATGAATATAAGATGGTGTTATCGCCAGCAGGGTATTCTAGTCCTTGCACTTTGCTTTTTAATGATTTTGCATTTGCTCTTATAGTATCTATTTTGGGTGTAGATGCTATATTTTGGATTGAATCTATTAATAAAGAATCATTTCCAATAGTTGTATTTTCTTCAATTATATTTGTTATGTCGGCATACTGGGGAGCCTGTGTTTTTAATTTATCAAAACTCCATGAAAAGTTTAATGTTAGATTTTTGGAAACTTGAATACCATTAATTGGAAATATTAGAGCAATGCCTAGCGTTAGACTGCCTATTATTCCAAGAAAAAGTAATATTCGTATTGGCTTCATCGAACCAAGATAACTAAATCATTGAATTGCTGAAAATTATTTAATTTGAATCGAGAATTTTGGTTTGCGCCCTTTCTGTTTCGAGTCTGCTCGAACGGTAGTGAAGCGGTCTGTTTCAATAAAAATAATTTTTGCATTTTATATTTACAACTACATTTACCCTTTAATCTTAATCTTTAACTGTTGGCCTACCGATATCTTTGCAGCATTAGTAATTCCATTCCATTGCATTATTTCAGTATCGCTAACCCCTGGGAAAATTTTTGCAATGTCCCAAAGTGTATCGCCACGTCTCACAGTATAAAGTTCATATTCGCCTTGTTTAAGTAGTTTAATTGGTGTTGTTATTTTTGGTTCAGCCTTTTTACCAATGCTTG
The DNA here is from genome assembly GCA_030620515.1 of Salinivirgaceae bacterium. GTDB lineage: Bacteria > Bacteroidota > Bacteroidia > Bacteroidales > SZUA-534 > JAUXEM01. The sequence continues at coordinate 394 of JAUXEM010000049.1, read as the reverse complement.
CTTGCTTTTGAGCAAAACTCATAGTATTAATATTTTTATACTTACTTGCTTTGCTTTTATGCACATAGATAGACAATTTTTGTCCGGCACGAATTCTACTGCCACGTAGGTTATTCCAGTATTTAATGTTCGATACACTTATCTGATACCATTCGGCAATAAAACCAAGATTATCGCCCGATTTTATACTGTAGGTAAGTTTTACATGATTTTTAGTTGGAGCACTTGGCTTGTAAGAGTTGTTCACCGGAGTTTTAGCCATTGCTGCCGGGTTAAAATAAACCGAATCTTTATAACTAACTATAGAATCTTTATAGTCAATAAATTCAAGTACTTGGTCGTAAGGTAAGCGTAAAGAATAGGGTTTAGTGTTGCCAGGAATTATATCACGACG
>JAUXEM010000026.1 GCA_030620515.1 Salinivirgaceae bacterium | reverse complement strand
TTTTTTACTAGTAATATATACCAAATAGGATAATTACAGTATTAATATTTTTTATCTAAGTATTTGTCTATGTTGAGTTTTAATTAGATAAATGCTTTTTGCATTCGAACTTTATTAACTCTCTTTTTATACTGATTTAAAAAAAACATAATTTTTTATTGTAAAAAGTTTAAACTTATCATTCTTCTTATAAAAAAACCTCTATTTTTGTCAATTACGACAATTAAGCCTTAAACGAAATATAAAACACTGATTATAAAGAATTAAGATAGTTATGAGCGTATTGAACAATATATTAACAAAGTTTCTAGGAAACAAATCAGAGAGAGATATTAAAGAAATAATGCCTTTTGTTGAAAAAGCAAAAGAAGCATTTGTAAAAATTGGAGATATAACTAATGATGAATTAAGAGCAAAAACTGGAGAACTTGAGAATAGAATAGAAGAGTTTATTCAAGGTGAAAATGATGAGATAAAAGCACTTCGAGAAAAATTAGAAAGTGATAGCGTTGAGATTGAGGAGCGTGAAGATATATATAATCAAATTGATCAAATTGAAGAAAAGATAGATGGTCGTATTGAAGAGATATTGGATATAATTCTACCTGAAGCTTTTGCTGTAATGAAAGAAACAGCTCGACGTTTTAAAGACAATGATAAGGTTGTGGTTACTGCTACCGATTTTGATAGAGACATAGCTGCGAATCGCGATAGTGTTGTAATAGATGGCGATAAAGCTATATGGCATAATTCATGGATAGCTGGCGGTATTGAAATTACCTGGGATATGGTGCATTACGATGTACAGTTAATAGGTGGTGTGGTTTTGCATAAAGGTAAAATTGCTGAGATGGGTACTGGTGAAGGTAAAACGCTTGTTGCTACCTTGCCTGTATTCTTAAATGCACTTACTCATAGAGGCGTTCACTTGGTAACAGTAAATGATTACTTGGCTAAAAGGGATGCCGAATGGATGGGGACTCTTTACGAATTTCATGGCTTATCGGTAGATTGTATTGATAAGCACCAACCTAATTCAGAGGAACGTAGAAAAGCTTACCGTTCCGATATTACCTTTGGTACAAATAATGAATTCGGTTTCGACTACCTTAGAGATAACATGGCAATTAGTCCAGATGATTTAGTGCAACGTCGCCCTAATTATTCCATTGTCGATGAGGTTGACTCTGTATTAATTGATGATGCAAGAACACCATTAATTATTTCAGGTCCTGTTCCAAAAGGCGAAAATCAACTTTTTGAAGAACTTAAACCTAAAGTACAAAAGATTTATCAGGCTCAACGAAATTTTGTAACCCAGATTCTTTCTGAGGCAAAGAAATTAATTGCTGATAATAAAACGGTTGAAGGTGGTTTACTATTATATCGTGCCCATAAAGGATTACCTAAGAATAAAGCCATAATAAAGTATTTAAGTGAGCCTGGAATGGGAGTACTTATGCATAAAACTGAAAACCTATATATGCAGGAAAACAGTAAAAATATGTATAAGGTAACCGATGATTTATTTTTTGTTATCGATGAAAAATCTAATTCCATAGAATTAACCGATAAAGGAATTGATTTAATTTCAAGTGATTCGGAAGATACTAGCTTTTTTATCCTACCTGATGTTGGTGCTGAAATTGCTGAACTAGAGAAAAACGAGTCATTAAATGATAATGCAAAGGTACAGGCGAAAGATAAATTATTGCAAGATTATGCAGTAAAATCAGAGCGTGTACATACCATAAATCAATTACTTAAAGCTTACACCATGTTTGAGAACGATGTGGAATATGTGGTAATTGATAATAAAGTAAAAATTGTTGATGAGCAAACTGGTCGTATAATGGAAGGACGAAGGTACTCCGATGGTTTGCATCAAGCAATTGAGGCTAAAGAGAATGTAAAAATAGAGGCGGCAACACAAACATTTGCAACTGTTACTTTGCAAAACTACTTTAGAATGTATAACAAGCTTTCTGGTATGACTGGTACTGCAGAAACAGAAGCAGGAGAGCTTTGGGATATCTACAAATTAGATGTAGTTGTAATTCCTACAAACCGTCCAATTGTTAGAAATGATCAAGAAGATTTAGTATTTAAAACAACTCGTGAGAAATATAGTGCAGTAATTGATGAAATTGCTAATATTGTAGATAATAACCGACCAGTATTGGTTGGTACTACATCTGTAGAGGTTTCGGAGCTTTTAAGTAGAATGTTAAAAATACGAGGCATTAAGCATAATGTATTAAATGCGAAAATGCATCAACGTGAGGCAGAAATTGTTGCTGAAGCAGGTAAAGCTAAAGGAGTGACAATTGCTACCAACATGGCTGGTAGGGGTACCGATATTAAACTTTCGCAAGAGGTTAAAGATGCAGGTGGTTTAGCTATTTTAGGCACTGAGCGTCATGAATCACGTAGAGTTGACAGGCAGTTACGTGGCCGTGCTGGTCGTCAGGGTGACCCCGGTTCATCGCAATTCTTTGTTTCGCTCGAAGATAATTTAATGCGTTTATTTGGTTCAGAGAGAATAGCTGGTTTAATGGACAAAATGGGATTGAAGGAAGGTGAAGTAATTCAGCATTCAATGATCTCAAAATCAATAGAACGAGCTCAAAAGAAAGTAGAAGAAAATAACTTTGGTATTCGTAAGCGTTTATTAGAATATGATGATGTTATGAATAATCAACGTGAGGTTATTTATAAAAGAAGAAAGCACGCTTTGTTTGGAGACAGATTACAGGTGGATATTGCCAACAATATGTTTGATGTTTGTGAAAATATTATTGAAGAATATCAAGAAACAAATGATTTTGTAGGCTTGAAAATTGAGGCAATTCGCGTTATGTCTGTGGAGACTCCTTTTAGTGAAGAAGATTTCATGAAAGATTCTGTTGATTCATTGGCTGAGAAACTTTACCATTCAGCGCTTGAAGCATATAAACGTAAATCAGTAGATATACAATCGAGAGTACACCCAGTAGTTAAAAATGTGTACGAAAAACAAGGAAAGGTATACGAAAATATTGTTATACCAATTTCAGATGGAGCGAAAACCTACAATATTGTAACCAATTTGAAAAATGCCTACGAATCGGAAGGGAAAGATTTAGTTCGCTCGATTGAAAAATCTATTAGTTTAATGACTATTGATGATTCATGGAAAGAGCACCTTCGTGAGATGGATGATTTGAAACAATCGGTTCAGAATGCAACTTATGAACAAAAAGATCCGTTGTTAATATATAAGTTTGAATCATTCGAGCTTTTTAAAGTAATGATTGCTAAAATAAATAAGGAAGTTGTATCCATATTAATGAAAGGAAATATTCCTTTACAAGATCCTGAGCAAGTAAAACAAGCTGAGCAGCGTCGTAAACTTGATATGAGTAATTTTAATACAAGTCGTACGGAAGAGGGAGGAGCTCCTGACCAACAAAATAAGAAAGTACAACCTGTGCGGGTCGAAAAAAAGGTTGGTAGAAATGAACCATGTCCTTGCGGTAGTGGAAAGAAATTTAAACAGTGTCACGGAAAAGGTGCAGAATAAAACATGATAAAAGAAAAAATATATAATTCTTTTAAACTCAAGTTAAGTAATTGGGAGCTTAAGCGAAGCCTAAAAAAAGAAAATAGGATAGTGAAGGTATGTTCACTGAGTCAGGCTAAAACTATTGGTATTTCGTTTATTGTAAATAAACAAGATGATTTAGAGAAGATAAGACGAATTCTAAAAACGTTAGCTGATAAAGGTATTCAGACATACGCATTGGGATATATCCCAGTTAAAAAACCAAATGACTTTTATCTTAGTCAAAAAAGTTTCATTTTTTTTTCTGATGCAGATTTAGATTTTTTACTAAGACCTAAAAACAACTCAGTAATTGAATTTATTAATACTAAATTTGATATTCTAATTGACTTTTCATCAGAAGGGTATTTTCCTATGAATTATATGCTTAGAAAGTCGAAAGCAGGTTTTAAAGTAGGTTGGTATGGAGAGGTTCAGCCATTTGACTTAATGTTGAATATTGATAAAAAAGCAGATGTTGAATACTATTTTGAACAAGCTTTGTATTATTTAGAAAAAATTAAATAAAGATAGTTTATGGAAATTAATCGTTTTAAAGGACTGGGCGTAGCATTAATTACACCATTTAGACCAGATGGAAGTGTTGATTTCCCATCATTAGAAAAATTTTTGGAATTTCAGATTGAAAATGGAGTAAATTATCTAGTTGCCTTAGGAACAACTAGTGAGGCTGCTACATTATCGACCGATGAAAGAGTAGCTGTAGTAGATTTTATTATAGATATTAATAATGGAAGATTGCCTTTAGTAGTTGGATGTGGAGGTAATAATACCAGTGAACTAGTATATGCTATTCACGATATGAAAAAGCCTGGTGTTGATGCCATTTTGTCGGTAGTGCCATTTTACAATAAACCTAATCAGAAAGGTTTATACGAGCATTTTAAACAAGTAGCCAACGCAACTGATTTACCAATTATTCTTTATAATGTACCAAGTCGTACTGGTACAAATATGACAGCTGAAACTACTGTGAAACTAGCAAAGAAGTTTAAGAATATAATTGCTATAAAAGAAGCTTCTGGTGACATGAGCCAAGCAATGCAAATTATGAAGAATAAACCAGCTAATTTCTTGGTTATTTCTGGCGATGATGCTTTATGCTTGCCACTTATATCCTTGGGTTTTGATGGTGTTATATCTGTATTAGGAAATGCATATCCAAAAGAATTTTCTGATATGATTAAAGCTGCACTTATCAACGATTATAAATCGGCTCGTATTATTCAATATAAATTGGTGGACATTATAGAAACCTTATTTGCTGAAGGAAATCCGGCTGGAGTAAAAGCATATTTAAATCACAAAGGTTTAATCGAAGATAGTTTGAGATTACCTTTGGTTAGTGTTAGTACAGAGTTAAAAAAGAAAATAGTAAGTTTAGCAAAGACTTTATAATTATTTAGCTAGCTTCTAATAATTAATATCATATCCGCAAGTAAAATATTTAACATTCTGTAAACTAGACAATAGTAGCGGCACAACTTTACTGATTTATTAGATACTAAAACTTATTAAAACTCTTATTTTCAGCTTAGTCGCACTGTATCTTACGGATTTAAGGATTAAGGAGAGCTGTTTAGTTCTCCTTTTTTGGTATGTCGGGCATGGCAATAATCTGACGAGGTGTAAGTCCACTTACGAGCTGAGTTGATAGGAAACGTTAGCGATTGGCAAGGGCGGGCTTAAGTCAGCATCTCACCAAATACATTAAGCAATGGGTATCTTCTGGTTTACAGAACAAAAAATGTTTAATTTGTCATTAAATTATGAAATATTAAAGTATTAACTGAAACCGCTACGTGCTAGAGCATGCATGATGGTCTGAGATGGTACGGGAGTAATTCCTCTACCTACTCGATTTATATATTTAGAATTGTGGATACAAAAGATAGTAAATATACCAAAGAAGAGATAGGAGTCATTTATCCGTTTATTTTAAAAAAAACTATTATTCTTCCCCCTAATGAACAAGAGTATTTTTTAATTGAAGATTCAGACATGAATAAGTTTACAATACCAGCAAGTATTTATAAACACTATAATTTTATTATTGGTAAACAGTTACATTGTAAGCTTGACAGAATTAATTGTAATGGAGAAATATTTTTTGAACCTTTAAATCCTTACTATATTGAGAAAAAAGTATACCCCTTTACTTTTGTAAAGAAACTAAGTATTAAAAATGCAATTGATATTATTGAAGATGTTGTAGTGGTGTCTGATATATTTCAAAAAGAACATTGGGTTCGCTTATCTAGCTCAATTAAGATAAAAGGAGATAAGATAAATGCATTTATTTGGAAAATTAAAAAAGGCAGATTATTTCTAATACCAGAAAACCAAGATGCCCCTGTTTATTTACAGAATAGTAACTACGAATTTAAAATAATTGAAGAATACTATACCGAAAGGTTTGGTAAGTGTTATAAGATTGTTGATAGCTATGGTAATGAACATGCTATACCAAAAGATTACTATGTAAATTTTAATTTAAGAGTTGGAGAATATTTTAATGGAACAATTGTTCGTTTTAGTTCAAAAGGTTTTTTTTATATCGAACCCAATCATCCTATTTATAAAGTAGGGAATAGCTACAAATTCGAGATTTTTAATAGAATAAAAGAAAATAAAAGAATGAATTATTTTTTATTGGATTGTTTTGGCGATATTATTAAGATTCAAGAGCAAAATGATAGACTAAAGATAGGAGATACGATTGTAGGTAAGGTACTTACACTAAGAAAAGGAAAACCAAGCCTTGAAATAATATAAACTACTATTACTTATTTAGCCTTTTTAATGCCTGAGCAAAATAGCCCAAAAGTTACTGTCTAGTGGCAGTCAGGTGCGAAAGCCAATAGCATTAGGGCAAATGCACTAGGGAAATTGAATGGTAATAATTTTAGCGTTTTACGACACAAAGATAATTTGAAAAGTAGAGTATGCCAAAAATGCAATTATTAAGATTTGTTTAATTTGTAAACAGATACTATTTAGTCAACAGTCAATAGTAAACAGTTTTCGGACACTGTTTACTATTGACTGATATCTTTGCTAAATATCTTTCCAAACTTTATTATCTTTAATACGCCTAACGTGAGTTCTATTAATGTTATATTTACGTGAAACTTCTCCCATTGAAAAGCCTTCCTCTAACATAGTACGTATTTCTTTTATATCATCACGATTTACACCTTCCCATTCAAGGTTTGTGTAAACATTATTCATTTCGTTACCATCTTTATGGGCAACTCTGCGTCTACCGTTACCAGCCTCATTTAAAAAAGCATTGGCAACAATTATCGCAACTTTTACTGAACGGTATGAACCATTAGATTTTCTTAAACGTATACTCACTTTATCGGGGTCAAGTGTTAAAAAGCGTTCTGAAAATTTACCGCTTTTAAGTTTACGTAAGAGCTTTACAATACCTTTATTTGATACGTAGTAGCCTTCGAAATCTTCAATTTCCTTAAATACTTCTTTCATTATTTTTATTTTGCTTTAATTTGTCTTAAAGCAAATATATGAAAAAAGAACCATCATTCAATCATTCTCAAAAAATCATCTTCTGATATAACGGAAATACCTAAGTCGATTGCTTTTTTTAGTTTATTGGGACCAATATTTTCTCCAGCAAGCAGAAAACTTGTTTTGCTCGATATGGCACTAACGGCTTTGCCACCATTTTCTTCAATTACTTGTTTAATTTCTTCTCTGCTAAAATTAGAAAGTTTACCACTAGCAATAATTAATAATCCATTCAATTTATTTGATTTTATCTCTTTTTCAACTACCTCCAGTTTTAAATTGTATTTTTTAAATTGTTCTAGAATACCAATATTGTCATTGTCAGAAAAATAGTCAAATAAACTGTTGGCTATCTTTTTTCCAATTTCATCAGTTTCAATTAATTCATCGAAGGATGCTTTTTTTAAAGCTTCAATTGTTTTAAAAGTTTTTGCAAGGTTTTTTGCCACGGTACCACCAATATGTCTTATTCCTAAGCCAAATAGAATTCGTTCAAAAGGTTGCTCTTTTGATTTTGCAATACTCGAAATAATATTATTTGCAGATTTCTCAGCCATACGGTCTAGTGGTAAAATATCTTCTTTAGTTAATGCATATAAATCTGCAATATTAGTAATCAAATTATTTGAGAGTAGTAAATCTATAGTTTCTTCACCTATACTATCAATGTTCATAGCTTTACGACTAACAAAATGCTCAATTTTTCCTTTTATCTGAGGAAAACAATTCTTCTCGTTTGGGCAATAGTGTTTTGCTTCCCCTTCAACTCGCACTAATTTAGTGTTACACTCAGGGCAGTTTTCAATGAAGTTAAGTTTGGTAATAGTACTATCGCGTTTCTCGGTATCTAAAGCTACAATTTTTGGTATTATTTCACCACCTTTTTCAATATAAACATAATCGCCTTCACGAATATCGAGTAACTCAATTTGGTCGGCATTGTGTAACGAAGCACGTTTTACTGTTGTACCAGCAAGTTGCACAGGTTCTAAATTTGCAACAGGGGTTATTGCACCAGTTCGCCCTACCTGATATTCAACTGTAAGTAATTTAGTTAAAGCTTGTTCAGCTTTGAATTTATAAGAAATAGCCCAGCGTGGTGATTTAGCCGTAAATCCTAATTCATCTTGCTGAGAAACTGAATCAACTTTAATTACAATACCATCAATATCGTAGGGGAGCTTATAACGTTCAGTTTCCCAATAATTTACAAATTCGACTACTTGGTCAATAGTTTTATATTTTTCTATATGTTCTGGTATTTTAAATCCCCATTTTTTACATTCTTGTAGATTATAGTAATGTGAATTTGAAGGAAGATTATCGCTCAATAAATAATATAGATAGCAATCTAAAGGTCGTTTTGCTACTTCCGATGAGTTTTGTGTTTTTAAAGAACCAGAAGCTGTATTCCTTGGGTTTTTAAATTCTTCTTCTCCTGCTTCATTTCTAAGTTTATTCATTTCATCGAACCCTTTGTGTGGAATAAAAATTTCGCCTCGTATTTCAAAGCTTTCAGGAAAATTGCTCCCTTGCAAATTAAGAGGTATTGATTTAATTGTTTTTACATTTTGAGTTACATCGTCTCCCTTTTCTCCATCACCACGAGTAACGGCATGCATCAATTTCCCATTTTTGTAGCTTAAGCTTATGGATGCCCCGTCGTATTTTAATTCGCAAACATATTGGTAAGGTATTTCAATTGTTTTTTGAATGCGTGTATCAAAGTCGCGAATATCTTGCTCATTGTAGGTGTTACCCAACGATAACATTGGGAATTTATGAATGATTTGGCTAAATTCTTGATTTATATCGTTGCCAACCCTTTGTGTAGGTGAGTTTTTATCCTGTAAGCCTGGAAATTGCGCTTCTAAATATACTAACTCTGTCATTAGAGTATCGTACTCAAAATCATTAATTTCAGGCTTTGATAGTACGTAATATTTGAAATTGTGCTTATCTAGTAATTCTCTTAATTCAAGAATCTTATTTTTTGCTTCAGAAAGGTTCATATTATAATTTTTAACAAGTATAAATATAGCTCTCTAGCTTTTTATACACAATTTTATATTAAGTAATTTAATTTAGAACTATGAGATAAAGGAATCATGAAAATCAGTGAGACTATGATTTTTTAATCAAAACTATCTAGCCGAAACTGGCAGTACAAGATCCAGAGCGGACTCCACTAAGCTTGTCGAAGTGTAGCCTAAGTATCTATTGAATCTAACCCTGTCTGCTCGCAGCGGTGTAGTTTATTAATTCCTATATAGTGCTTGCAAGAAAATTCAGTCTCTGAAAAAGAAAGCTTAATTTTTAAGGCTTGCTAATCTGTTAAATTAGGAGTTTACTTTCGTAAATGACCAATTTAGAAGCAAGCGTAACCTGCCTGACGGCGAGGCAGGCGGAAAAAATGGAGTTTTCTTGCAGAGCCTATATAATTATTATGAAATATATCTACCACATAAATAAAATAATTCTCCTGGATCAATAGGTTTTGCTATAACTCCCTTCATTCCAATTTTAACGTATTGTTCTTTATCTTCAGGCAAAGCAAAAGCAGTTTGAGCAATAATAATAGCATCAGGAAATTGATTAATTATTTCTCTTGTAGCCTCTATGCCATTTAATATTGGCATTCTAATATCCATTAAAATTAAATCAATATTGCCTTCTTGTGTGTATATATCAATTGCTTCTTGTCCGTTAGTAGCATGTAAAATATTTGCTCCTGTTTTAGTCATTATACCGTTTAGTATCATAAAGTTAGTTTCCTCATCTTCAGCAATAAGAATATTTTTACCTAGCCATTTAGGATGTTCTGTTACTTGCATATCCATAAATAATGTTTCTTTTGTAGTTACCTTCTCAAATGGAATGCTAAAATAAAAGTTTGTTTCACCATTATTATAATCGTCGAAAACAATATTTCCATTAATTTTTTCAGTAATACTTTTGGCAATTATTACTGAAAGGTCAGTAACTTCTTCAATATCTGACAAACCAATTACTTCTTTTCTTTCTCTATTTAAATTGTCTTCAGCTTCTTTACTATCAATTAAGGGTTTGTCATTTTTAATATAAAGTATAATATTACCCTTATGTATTAGGTAGCCAATAAAAATACTTTCCGATGATGAATATCTGATAGTAGCATTCACTAAATTCTTTAGTACTTGTCTTAATCTGAAAGGATCGGAGTTAATAATAAATTCGTCAGTTATTGAACCCAAATTAAATGTAAAATGCATTTGATCTTTCCCAATTTGAACTTTTTTATTTTCGGCATAATTAAAAGCATCTTTTATAATAGAATTGATGTTAAAGTCTGTAAATTTCATATGAAGTTGACCCGACTCAATCATTGAAATATCAATAATGTCATCAATCACATCAATAAGTCTATAACCATTCGATTGAATCATGTCGGTAATTTCCATTCTCTGATCATAGGTTAAATCGGGGTCGGCAAGTAAGTCACTAAAACCTATTATTGTATTCATTGGGGTTCTAATTTCATGACTCATATTGGCTAAAAATGACGATTTTGTTCTGTCTAAGTTTTCAGCTTGTTTTTTAGCATTATCTAATTCTTGCTCATATATATGATGCCTAGTTATGTCATGTGATATTCCTACAAGTCCAATAGTTTTACCTTCTTTATTTTTAAGTGGGATTTTAATGTTTTCGAGTTTTATCTGGTCACCATTGGGCAATACATCCCAATTTTGTTCTTCCCAAATTTCTCCAGTTTCAAACACTGTTTTATCTGATTTATTATGACTTAAGGCTTTTTCTTCGGTAAATATTTTGTTGTCTTTTTTTCCAATTATTTCATTTTCCGGTTTTCCAACAAATTCATTAAATGAACTATTTCCACCAATATATTCCCCTGTAATATTTTTATAGAATATAATGTCAGGTAGAGAATTAATTATTTCTTTAAACAAAAATTCAGGTGGTAATTTACTAAAACTCAAGTTGCCTTCTAAAAAAGGTTTGGTTAATATATTCAAAATGAATGTATTATTTGAGTTAGCAAGCTTAATGGGAAATTTCAATACCCATTTTTCATTAGTTTTATCATTTTTCTTTATTTGAATACTTTGCGCAATGTATTTATGTGTAAATGAATATAGTTTTTTATCCAAGTCACTAAATAATCTGGCAGTTTCTTCTTGCAAAACCATACCTAAAAATAAACCATCTTTCTTTTTGTTAGTACCAGTAGTGTCAATTAAAAATTCATTACTGGCAGAAACTATTTTCCCATCATAATCATTTATAAACAAGCTAATTGGAGCTTGTTCAATAATTTTACTTAATATTTCGTTATTAAGATCTATGCTCAGTATAGAATCTTTAGGATTACTAATTTCTTTAATGTATTCTATGGTTGATTGATTAATTTCATTCTGCAATAATTTATTATAATAAAGCAATATTAAAACTACAATTGCAAGAATGATAATAAAGAAATAGAATGTTTTATGAGAGGATTTAGCTCCTATATTGTTTTCAAACCAATTGTTTTCTGCCAGTTCATATTCACCTGAATTTATAAGGTTGTTAAGTTGTGATTTAAAATGCTTAATTAGTTCCACATTATTTTTATTTATTGCATAACCACATTGGTAAGTTTGAAAAGGTGTGTTAATAAATTCTATGTTCTTGTTATTTATTTCATCTAAGATTCGATATGCAGACTGAAAAGGTAGAATTGCACAATCGTTTATTCCAGACTCTAAATAATTCAAAGCTTTATTATAAGAATCAACAGTTAAAATATGCGATGTTTTATATGTATAAAGTAAATCGTAAGGAAGATCTCCTTTTTTTATTATTATTTTTTTATTATAAAGTTCTGCTAACGATTCTATTAGTGTTTCTTTTCGTTTAAAAACAACGTAGTTAAGAGAGTGGGGTATTGGTATAAATTCAAAGTTCCTAGGAGTTTCGTTTAGTGAAATAATTCCAATTATATCGGCTAATGTATCGCTATTGTTTGACAAATGAATAAAATAATCCTCATCAAATATATTTTGGATTATATCAATAGTGAATCCTTGGTACTCATTATTTTTATCAATAAAACTATAGGGAGCCATATTATTTGGAACCGAAATAATAATTTGATTTAATTGACAAAAACTAGTTATCGGATAAAGAAGCAATACTAGTACTATGATGAATGAGCTAAATGATATTTTCATTCGTGCGTTTTTGTAATATATGTTATTAATTAACAAATTTAATAAATTATGACTCTTGTAAAAATAGTATTGATTATTATTATTTAAGTAATTTTTAAGATTATTTTTAAGATTATTTTCAATTTGTATTTTACGAAGTTAAAGCAAGTTGTAAATCAGCCTTTAAGTCTGAAATAATTAGCACGAGGCAATGCCCTGTGGAATTAGTACAATATACAACACCGCCCTTTCAGATACTGATAACCTTTTGGCATTATTAACATAGGGCGTTGCCCTATGTTAATGATTGCGCTTTTTCATAGCTATTTGTAACTTCGTAAAGTAGAATTAAAATGATTCATAAATTAATTAGAAGTAAAGCTGTTTTGCAGATATACATTTTGAGAAATAAGCTACCTTTGGCAAATTATTATATAATTGTTTAACAACTATTAAATTAAACTAGGATGAAAAGTATTGTTCTAAATATATTGATATTTCTAAATTCATTTTTAGCATTTTCACAAATAAATCAAGGTGGAACTCCTCATTCTTGGGAAATAAATGATTTGAAAGAATTGGAAATGCATAATTTGCAAAGTACAAAAAATGAATTTACAAAAGTTAATACTGATAGGATACATTCAGGTGCTTTTGAATTTGCTAAACTAATAAATGCTAATATTAATATGTACGAAAAGGGTACTTGGAATAATTTACCTAATGGAGATAAGGTTTGGAGAATTCAGTTAAAATCTAAGGGGGCATTTTCTTTAAATATATTATTTAGCGAATTTGTTATCCCAATTGGAGCAAAAGTTTTTATTTACTCTCCTAATAGAGAAATGGTATTGGGTGCTTTTACGTCTGAAAACAATAAAAAAAGTGGAAAGCTTGCTACCATACCTCTTAGTGGCGATGAACTGATTGTAGAGTATTATCAACCTAAAAATGCTGAATTCGATGGTATTTTAACTATTGGAAATGTTGGGCATGATTATGTTAATGCTTTTAGAGCAAAAGATGGTAATTTTGGACGCTCAGGCAACTGTAATATCGATATAAATTGCATGGAAGGGGATAATTGGCAGATTGAAAAACATGCTGTGTGCCGTATGATAGTAAGTGGAAAATGGCTATGTACTGGTACATTAATTAATAATGCAAAAGAAGATGAGGCACCATTTGTATTAACTGCAAATCATTGTATTGAATATCAGGATAAAGCTGAAAATACCATTTTTTTATTTAATTATGAAAGTCCTTGGTGTAAGGGACCCGATGGAAATGTATCTCAAACAATATCAGGTTGCGATTTAATAGCTACTAAAAATAAAGGAGATGGCTACTTAGATTTTACTTTAGTAAAATTATCTAAAAATGTTCCTGTGGCATATAAACCATTTTTTGCAGGTTGGGATAGTAGGCAAAATTTTCCAAAAAACTCTACAGGAATCCACCATCCTTGGGGCGATGTTAAAAAAATATCGTTAGATAACGATGCTCCTCTAAAAGCAAATTACGATGAATTTGGTTACGATAAGCAAACTTTCTGGAAGGTTTTAGAATGGGATGCAGGTACCACTGAGGGAGGTTCCTCGGGTAGTTCAATGTTTGATCAAAACCATCGCATAGTTGGAACATTAACTGGGGGAGAGGCTTCCTGTGAAAACTCAGTAAACGATTTGTATCAAATGTTTGCAGCATCGTATGCAAGCTATAGTACCGATACAAATCAGCTGAAAAAATGGCTTGATCCTAATAATACAGGAATTTCCTATTTAGATGGGTATAATCCATATGATGTAGCGGTAAAAGAAACTGATTGTGCAAATGAAATAAAAGTTTATCCCAGTCCTGCAAGCCAATCAATAAACATAAATATTCCGATAGAATATAATGCCACACTGTTTACTATTTATAATAATATTGGACAAATAGTTTATATCAGCAATGAAATAGAGCAGCAAAATACTACTATTGATATTTTTAATTGGCAAAATGGCTTTTATTTTATTAAAATTGAGACCATAGATAAAGTTAAAGTTTCTGAATTTATTATAAACCATTAAAGGTGTAAAGATAATTTGCAAAGAAATTCCAAATTGTAGTTATGGCAATTGCACCTAATTTCGAAACATAAAAGTTAACTTTTAACTTATCGGTTAAAAGCCATAAAATACCACTATTAATTGCTAAACCTATAGTTGAAATAAGTAGAAAGTTACCATATTCAATTAATGCATCTTGATTTGTGCTATTAAATGTCCATATACGATTCACAAACCAGTTTGTTGAAGCTGCTACAGTAAAGCCAATAGCATTAGATATGTATTTATGAATATTTAACTTCTCCTTACATATCCATGTAAAGAAGAAATCAACAATTACACCTGATCCTCCAACAATACCAAACTTTAAAAATTTTACTAAAAAAGCTTTATTAAATGCAATAGCTATTGACATGGATAATATTTGTGATAAATAAAAATACTCTAAATTCTAATTTAGCAAAAGTGAAAAAAAAAAATGATATATGTAAATGATATTGTTTTTCTTTAAACTAAATTGTTGAAACTAATCATTATATATTATTTTTAGTCCGCTTAAAAACACAAATAATTAAAATAGTTATAGGTTAAAAATTTTAAACAGCTTCTAAGGGTTCACTCATAAATAAGTTCGAGAATTTAGAAGTGAGATTTTGTGCATAAATAAAGTTGAAAAAAGCAAGCGTAACTCGTTCAGAACTTGTTTCGGAAGTTGTAGCAACAGTTTATTAAGGCATATATTAATGAAAACGGTTTATGGAAATACTCAACGTATTTATTAATCAAGGCACTAGGTAATAAAATTTCACACAGAATAATAATAGCAGTATCATGAATAAAATAAAGATTGCTTTAATACAAGAAGACCTTATTTGGGAAGACTCTAACGCAAATACTCAATTATTTGAAAAATATTTAGATAAAATTGATGGGGTAGATGTGGTGGTTTTACCAGAAATGTTTAATACTGGTTTTACTATGGAACCAGAAAAAGTTGCGCAAAAAATTAAAGGATCCACAGTAAGATGGATGCAAGATATTGCTGTGGAAAATAATTATTCAGTAATGGGTAGTATGGTTATTGAAGAGGATGGTGAATTTTATAATCGTTTTGTAATGTCGTATCCATGTACCGATGTAAAATGGTACGATAAGCGACACTTATTTAGAATGGGAGGCGAAAATGAGAAGTACGCGCCTGGTTCGCAAAGTGTTATATTTAAGTATTTCGGATGGCGAATTCGCCCTTTAGTTTGCTATGACTTAAGATTTCCGGTATGGAGCAGAAATAGAAACGATTACGATTTATTGATATATGTAGCCAATTGGCCTGCTGTTAGAAATGAAGTATGGGAAATATTATTAAAAGCCCGTGCTTTAGAAAATCAGTGTTATGTAATTGGAGTAAACAGGGTAGGAGAAGATGGTAGAGGAATTAAATATAAAGGAAATTCAATGGTGATTGATCCTAAGGGACAAATAATAGAACAAATGGATGATAAGCCAGGCTATTCAATTGTTACATTAGATATGTCGGATCTGCAAATTTTTAGAGAGAAATTCCCTGTGCATTTAGATGCTGATGATTTTGCTTTTAAAAATGGGAAAGATTAATAGCTTATCCTTGTATTAACAAAACCAAACTAGAAAAACTATGAAAAAAGAAGTAAATGAAGTATATAAATGTCCAATTTGTGGATATGAACATGATATTGAGAAAGGCGATACAAAAAGTGCAATTGATGCAGGTGCAAGATGGGAAGATATTTCAGAGACATACACCTGTCCACTTTGTGGAGCTGCAAAAGAAGATTTTTATAAATTATAATAATTATAAATAAAATGGGACAAAGTATAAAAGGAACAAAAACAGAACAGAATTTATTAAAAGCTTTTGCTGGCGAATCACAAGCTCGTAATCGTTACGAAATGTTTGTGAAAATTGCAAAAAAAGAAGGCTATGAGCAAATTGCTGCAATTTTTCAAGAAACTGCAAATCAAGAAAAAGAACATGCAAAAAGGTTTTTTAGATTCCTAGAAGGAGGCGATACAGAAATTACAGCTGTTTACCCTGCTGGAATTGAGGGAACTACTGCTGAAAACCTAAAAGCTGCTGCTGCTGGTGAAAACGAAGAATGGACTGAGCTTTATCCTGAATTTGCTAAGATAGCTGAGGAGGAAAGTTTTAAGGCTGTAGCAGTTGCTTTTAAAATGATTGCTAAAGTTGAAAAAAGACATGAGGAGCGTTACCTAGCTCTTTTAAAGAATCTTGAAGATGGAACTATCTTTCTAAAAGATGGAAAAGTATGGTGGAAATGTCGCAATTGTGGTTATGTATATGAGGCTGAAAAAGCTTTGGAAACATGCCCTGCTTGTTTACATCCAAAATCATATATGGAATTAATGGAAGAGAATTTTTAAGATAAAAATAAATATATTTAAAGGAGCTACTGTAATCTACAGTAGCCTCTTTTACTTTAATGCCTCAAATAGTATTTCAATAGGATGTAATGCTTTTCGACCAGTACCATCAAATATTTGATGACGACAACTGGTACCTGGTGCTGTAATTGTAGTTTTTTTGGCAGTTTTTCTAAGGTCAGGAAATAAAATAAGTTCACCCACTTTCATTGAAACATCGAAATGCTCTTTTTCATAACCAAAACTTCCAGCCATACCACAACAGCCCGATGGTATTTCCTCAATATTGTAATTTATAGGTAACGATAATAAAGTTTTTATAGGTTGAGTGGTAGCAATAGCTTTTTGTTGGCAATGACCGTGTAGTTTAATAACTCTATTTTCAATAGTAAATAGTTCCTTAGTAATATGTCCGTTATCAATTTCATTAGCTAGAAACTCTTCAATTAAAAACGAATTTTCCGATATCTCAATAGATTTATCTTTAAGATCACTATCTACTAGATAAGGATACTCATCCCGAAACGAAAGTAAAGCACTAGGTTCAATACCCAGTATTGGTTGCTGTTTATTAATTACAGGGTATAGTTCATTAATATTGTTGTTTGCTATCTGTTTTGCAGTTTTCAATAAACCCTTCGATAAGTACGCTCTACCACTTTCAAGGTGTTCAATAATTGTTATTTTATATCCTAGTTTGCTTAAAAGTAGAATAGCCGTTTTACCTAAATGGGTATCGTTATATTTAGTAAACTCATCTATAAATAATACAACTTCACCCTTATAATTCTTAATATCAATACTTTGTTTGTCTAAATATTTGTTGAAATTTTGTTTGTGAATTTTTGGTAACGATCTCTTGGAAGCAAATCCTAGTGTGCTTTTTAATATGGATGAAGTTATTTTATTAGTCATGAAAAAGTTAGTAAGCCAAGGTAAATTTGCCCCAAATTTATTTAGTTTACTAATATTTGCAATAGCTCTGGTACGTAATGGTATTCCATTTTCGTTATAATAATGCTGTAAAAATTCAGCTTTTAGTTTTGCCACATCAACACTCGATGGGCATTCCGCTTTACATGCTTTGCACGATAAGCAAAGGTCTAATGCTTCGTAAATTTCTTTATGATTAAAAGGATTAATTGCTTCAGAGTTTATTAGGAAATCGCGTAAAACATTTGCTCTAGCTCGCGTAACATGCTTTTCATCTCTTGTAGCCATAAAGCTAGGGCACATTGTTCCGCCTGCTGTATGAGGTTTTCTACAATCGCCCGAACCATTACAGCTTTCTGTGGCTCTTACAATTCCACCTTTGTCACTGAAATCGAAGTAGGTTTCAATAACTTTTGTAGCCCCAACTTTATAACGTAAGTTGCTTTTCATTGGAGGTGTATCTATTATTTTTCCAGGGTTAAAAATATTATTTGGATCCCAAGTGTTTTTAATATCTTTTAGTATTTCATATACCTTATTACCAAGCATAAAAGGAATAAATTCTCCTCGTAATCTACCATCACCATGTTCTCCACTTAATGAACCATTATACTTTTTTACAAGTTTTGCAATATCCCAGGCTAGTAGTTCGAATTTATCAATATCGCTTTTGTTCTTTAGGTTTAATCTGGGACGTAAATGAATTTCACCAGTACCAACATGCGCGTGGTAAACACAATCTTCTTCATAGCTTTCCATTATTTGAGTAAACTCTGCAATATATTTAGGTAGAACCGATGGGTGTACAGCTGTATCTTCAATCACAGTAATTGACTTTTTATCCCCAGGTATGTTTGCCATAATACCCAAACCTGCTTTTCTTAAATTCCATGCTTTTTTAGTATCATTGCCATATAAAACAGGGTAGTGGTAGCCAAAATTATTTTGTTTGAGTTCACTAATTAAATTACTGGCTATTTCTGAAATGGAATCTTCATTATCGTTTACAAACTCAATTAATAATACAGCTTTCGGGTTTCCTTTAACAAAAAATCGGTTTTTCTGCTGCTCAATATTCTTTGCCGATGCATTAAGAATAATATCATCCATTAATTCTACGGCAGTAACACTGTGTTTTAAGGCAATAATATTTGCTTCCAGTGCATCGTTTATACTCTTAAAGTGAGCACATACCAAAGCTTTGTTTTTTGGTGGTGCGCTTACTAAGTTTAGTTTAAGCTTAGTTATAAAAAGCAAAGTTCCTTCGGAGCCAGCAATAAGCTTTGCAATATTTATTTTTTCCTTACCATCACTAAAAACCTCGTTGTACAATAGCTGATCTAATGCATAGCCATTATTTCTTCGTATAATATTTTTGTCAGGATAATTTTCCTTTATTTCTTTTTGGTTTTCAGCATCTGATAATATGCTATTTAATTGTCTATATATTTTATTTTCTAGTTTATTGCCTTTACATTTATTTTCAAATTCAGATTTAGAAAGTGGTTTAAATGTAACTAATGATCCATCACTCAAATATCCTGTAACTTCTAATAAATGATCTCGCGTAGTTCCATATATTACAGCATGTAAGCCACAAGCATTATTTCCTACCATTCCTCCAATTGTACATCTATTTGCTGTGGATGTCTCTGGTCCAAAGAATAATTTGTGAGGTGCTAAATATTTATTTAATTCATCAAGAATTATTCCTGGTTGAACAATAATCCACTCCTTATTTACATCTAATTCTCCAATCTCAGTAAGATTTTTTGAAATATCTACTACAATGCCATCGCCAACCACTTGTCCGGCTAATGAAGTGCCAGCGGCGCGTGGAATAAGAGGAATTTTGTTTTTGTGTGCAAAATCAATAAGTGTTTTAATATCTAACTCATTTTTTGGAACAACTATAGCAGCAGGTTTTTCATAATAAACAGAAGCATCAGTTGCATACATTATTTTCGATGCTTCATCGGAATATAGTTCACCCTGTATAAGTGTATTAATATCTTTAATATGTTGTTGTAATATTGTCATGTGTAATTTGTTTGTTCAAAAGTAATAAATTATGCAATTGAATTGCAATAAAACAATTTTAGCGTTGGGAGTAATATTGGTAAACTCGAGTAGATCCTAATATCCACAAGTAGTTATGTAACTGTTTGAAAGTTAGTTTCGATACATATCTGAATAACTTGTAAATTATGAGTGAAGTGTTTTTGTTGCAAAATACTGTTAATTAACTAGTCACTCACTATACAGCTTTATGGTAGATTCTAAAACTAGTGCTTTTTCAACCAAAAATACAGCCTTTCAAGAAATAGAAAATTTCAAAAAAGGAAAAACGTTTGTTAATGCAAAGGATTCTAGTAGGTGGGTAAATCTTAGTGCAAATACTTCTGATGTAAGATATTGTAGCAAAAAAATTTATTAGTTGTAAAAGTTATTTGCAATAAATATATAGGAGTAGGTTAACCAATTAAGCAGACTATTGAAGGTAAAATATATATAATAAACATAAAACATTACAACCTTAAAGTCAATTATAGCTGCAGATTCTAATTCATAATATCTTATCTTTATAAATAAATTTTTATTTATGGAACATAGGAAACCTGTTGTTGCCGGAAAATTTTATTCTGCCGATAAAAACACATTGAAAATCAATCTTAAAAAGCATTTTGAACAAACAGAAATACCAAAAAAATTTGAAAATGTTGTTTCAATAATAGCTCCTCATGCAGGGTATGTATATTCAGGTAATATTGCAGCAAAAGCTTTTTCACAAGTAGATCCTAACAAACAGTTCGAAAATATATTTATAATTGCTCCATCGCACCATTGTTCTTTTAATGGAGCATCTATTTACAATATAGGAAATTACAAAACACCACTTGGTGAAGTAATAGTTAATAGGCAGCTTGCAAATAAACTAATTAATGATAATTTATCTTTCTCTTATTATAAGGATGCACATGAACAAGAGCATAGTTTAGAGGTGCAATTGCCTTTTTTGCAGTATTGGATAAATACTGAAGTTAAGATAGTACCAATTGTTATGGGTACTAAAAACGAGACTGCTATTCAAAGTATGGCTATTGCTTTAAAACCATATTTTTCTAATAAAAATTTGTTTGTGTTTAGTAGCGATTTTTCCCATTTTCCAAATTATGATGATGCTGTTTTGGCTGATCATAGAATGGCTGATGCAATTATTACGAGTAATACTGAAAACTTAAAGGATGTTATAGATATTAATGAAGGAATAGATGGATTAGCAACAAGTGCTTGTGGTTTATCTGGTTTAATGTTATTAGCGCATTTGACAAAAAACAGTAAGGAATATACTTATAATAAAATAGCTTACGCAAATTCAGGTAATATACCTTTTGGTGATAAAAGTAGGGTAGTAGGTTATTGGGCTATTTCTGTAGTTCAAAATAGTGAAACAAGTTCTGAGTTAAACCTATCGGAAATTGATCAGAAGGTTCTTTTGGAAATTGCCCGAAGAAGCATATTGCAAAAAGGTAAAGAAAATGTGAGTTATGATGATTTAGATATATCACTAATATTGGAAGAGCAATGTGGTGTGTTTATATCGGTTTATATTGCCGATAAGCTTAGGGGGTGCATTGGTCGTTTTAAATCTGACAAACCCTTATTTGAGTTAGTCGAAATTATGTCAAAACAATCGGCTTTTCATGATACGAGATTTAAGAAAATTATTGACGAAGAATTAAAATACTTATCTGTAGAGATTTCTGTAATAAGTCCTTTTAAAGAAATTAGTTCTGCTGATGAAATAGAATTGGGTAAGCATGGGATTTATATTAGGCAAGGTTTAAATTCAGGAACTTTTCTGCCGCAAGTAGCTACAAAAACTGGATGGACTAAAGAAGAGTTTTTAGGACATTGTTCAAAAGACAAAGCCGGTATTGGTTGGGACGGATGGAAAAATGCTGAACTGTTTACTTATACAGCAACTGTTTTTAAAGGGTAATGTTAACGTGCTCAATTATCTGATAATATTTATTTATACTTTCTAATTTCCTTTCCCATCACGAGTCATTGCGAGCCTCAATTCCAAATATTAAGTACTTGAATATTAGTTTATTTTGCGTTTCTCAGCAAGCCATATCATAGCATTGCAAGTGCGACTCGCAGTCGTGCACACAATAAAACATTGTTTGGGTCATTCGGCTTCCAGCCGAATAAAATAATAAAAACGAGGCAAGATGTCTCGCGACCCTTCTACCACTGATTGTTGCGACCTAGCCCAAGTTTAGAGAAGCAATCCCTCTCAGTTCAGAACCCCTTCCCATTCATGTGTCAATGGTAGTGCAGCGAAGCAATCCCTCCCTGTTAAGCAATCTCTGTCATGACATTGGGGACGCGATTCAAAGTAGCACTCCCAATATCAACAGACTGCCACACTTACCAAATAAACATTGGGTTCACTCGCAGTGACTCTTACACTCATGAGTCATTATTACCAACGGTTAATTCTGGAGTGTTTTTAAGGCAGTAATAAATGTAATTGACCCAACTACGATAACTGCGAATCCTAATAGGTTTTCAATAGAGAAATGGGTATCTATTGCAATGCGAATCTCTTTGTAAAAAGCAGGTATAAAAAAGAAAAGAAATAAGCCAGTAAATACAACTGCAATAAACGAAAGAATTTTTTTAAATTTTTTACGCTTGGCTAATGCTTCAGGTGTTACTACTTTCGATTTTCTAGCTCGTGAACCAATCATTAATGCCAGTAGACACAATAAAATAAAAATACCTTTTCCCATTATGCTTAATTTGTGAACGAAATTACTAAAATTGTATAATATTACTAATAGATTGTTAGACTTTAGGTACTAGATGTTAGATGAAGTCATGTATACGATTGATATTTAGGTAAGTAGATTGGCATTTAGTTATTTTATACTAGTCTGTAAATGTATTACAAAAATATAACGAGCCATTGATTATAATAAACATGAATAAAGCTAAATACTGGATAGATAAATTACAGCTTAAGTCTCATCCTGAAGGTGGTTTTTATAAAGAAACTTACCGATCGGAATTTTATATCAGTAGCAGTGATTTGAAAGATAGCCACTATGGAAAAAGAAGAAGTAGTTCGTTAATTTACTATTTATTAGAAGGAGAGGAGCGTTCTCATTTTCATAGATTAAACTCCGATGAAATATGGATATATCAGCAAGGCGGAGCGCTGAATATTCATATGATATCTCCTAAAGGAGAACTTATTACTGAAGTTCTAGGATGCGATATTGAAAATGGCGAGAAAATGCAAGTTATTGTACCTGCAAATTATTGGTTTGCTGCCGAGCTTGAAAATATAAATGATTATAGTTTACTTAGTTGTTTGGTTTCGCCTGGCTTTGTTTTCGACGATTTTGAGTTAGCTAAAAAAGAACAACTTGCTAAAAATTTCCCAAAACATAAGCAGTTAATTAATAGATTAAGTTTTTAGAATGATTGCATCAACATTTATTCCAGTATTTAAAGCCGTTTTGGCTATATTTTTAGTAGCGATAGCCAGTGGTATTTTAGTTCGGCGAAATATCATTAAACAGCCTGATATTCAAAGCCTTTCACATATTACAGTGGTTATTCTCTTACCATGTTTATTCTTCTCTAAAATTATAAGCAGTTTTAATCCTTCTAGTTTTATTTACTGGTGGCTGTTGCCATTAGTAGCTTTTGCAATAATTAGTTTGGCATTAGGATTAGCCTATTTGTTTTTTTACAAAAAACGTAAGCAGAAAAAAGCAATAATGGCCGTTGCATCGTTTATGAATGCTAATTATATGGTTTTACCAATTGCTACTATGCTTTATACTACCGAACTCAACGAGTTTTTAACCTATTGTTTTTTGTTTATTTTGGGTGTTAGTACAGCTCTTTGGAGCGTTGCAAAACATATGGTTACTGCTAGTGAGAACGAGCAAATTAGCTTCAAAGAAATGCTTAATCCTCCATTAATAGTAAGTCTGGGTTCTATATTACTAGTTTTAATTGGAGCAGCACCTTATATACCTTCAGTAATAATGATACCTGTCGATTTTATTGGACAAGCAGCTATACCTATTGCTACAATTGTACTTGGGGCAACTCTAGGTTCCGTATCTATTCGCAAATTACCACCTTTAGCAGATGCAGTAAAAGTAGTTGGAATAAAATTATTTTTAGTGCCTGCCATTATTATTCTATTGCTATACAAAACGCAATGGTTGGCGAATTATCCATTAATTGCTGATTTATTAGTACTGCAAGCTTCGGTTGCTCCGGCAACACTATTAATTGTACAGGTACGTAAATATGGAGGTAATGCACAGGAAGTAGGCAGTATGATGCTTATAAATTATGCTGTTTGCATTTTTACAATACCTGCATGGCTAACCTTTTGGAGAATGCTAATTGCATAAACGTTGATTACTAACCGCAGTTCGAAATAAGAAAAATGCTACATAGTTTAATTCTAACGATAAAGCATTTTAACACTTAATCCTTTTTGAGCCGACCATCCTTCTTTATCGGTGAGACTTATAAAAAAATGGTAATCACCTTCATCAAATAACCCATTTACACTAACAGAAGGAATTGAAATGGATATGTTGGTTTTATACTCAGATAGGCCAGAAGTAATGTCATAATCCTCGATAAATATAAATGGATTATCCAGATCTTTTATTGGTTCAAGACTACATTCTGTTACTTCGGTTGTGTGTGAATGGTGGTCGAAATTATTATGAATACCGATACTGAACGAACCCAATTCAATATTATCAGTTAACAATAATTTCAAGTTAAATGATTCTCCAAAATATATAGTACCACAATTTATAGGAAAAGCATCTGGAAAACTATTGTCAATTTTGGGTTTCTCTGTATCAATATTTTTATCCTTTTCACAAGAAATAATTACCAATAATAAAAGCAGTGAATAAATTATATACCAAACTGTTCTCATTTTAAAATGGAATTAAAGCCTGACAATTCTTGATTTGTCAGGCTTGATTAATGCTAATTGTTTACTATTTGCAATTCGGCTTCTGTGCTGTTTTGCTTACCTTCCATATCGGTTACAATGAAGTCAAAATGGTAATCGCCAGCTTTTGCCAAAGAATCAATTCTAACATGCTCATGAAAAGTAGTGTTTTTCAATCCAGCAAATTTGGTGTATGTAGTATCCAATTCCCATTCTTCAAGTTCACCAGCTTTATGGTGTTCTCCTTCAGGATGGATTCTTACTTGTATTTTGTTTATTGTGCCCTCGGCAACTATATCGATATCTATGTGAAGCTCACCACTTATTTTGGCGGTATAATCGTTACCATGACTACCTCCATCTCCAAGTTCATGGATAGTAATTACTGGTTTAGCTACTTCATCATCTTTTTCACATGATGTGAATAATAATCCTACTGTTATAGCAATTGTTATAAAAAAGACTCCTTTGTTCATATTTTTTTAATTTTATTGTCAGCCTTGTCGGCAGACGGGGTTATAACTAATTATTTATGTTTCATTTCTCCTGAGAAGGGCACAGAAAAATTTATAATAAAATTTCTGCCCTGTTCAGGAACGTTTATTAGCCTGTAATAGCTGGTGTGATTAAAATACTTGGTGTTAAACAGATTTTGCACCTGCATGGAAATGTTAATACGTTGATTTTTAAAAACAATATCGCCACCCATTCCTAAATTGACAAGCTGATATCCATCAGTTGTTTCTTCTGGCGGAACTATATTGTTTTGTGGCGCTGTAATTCTGTAATCAACAGATACATAAATATTCTCAACAAATTTTATTTTTTGTTTATGGTATTTAATATTGAAAATACCCGAAGGTGGTGGTGAAAAAGGCAGTGTAAAACCCTTCTTTTCGCCCGACATTTGTTCCGAATACACATATTCGCCAATAATTCCAATTTGCAGTGATTTTAAAAGTTCGTAATGTGCGTGAAGCTCCGTACCATATCTTAAAACCCGGCTTTGGGTATAATAATACACTTGGTTTCCATTCCCATAGAGCCTATCGTGTTCAGAAGTTGGGTTTAGATAAATATAATTTGAGAAGTAATTAAGAAATGGCGTTGCTCCAATGGCAAATCTTTTGGAGCTATATCCTATTCCTGCATCAAGCTGATAAGATATTTCGGACGATAAGTCGGCATTACCAACTTCGTAACTGAAGCGATGATAATTAACCCCATTCGCAGCCAATTCTTTTGCAATAGGCATTCGGAAGCTTTTCCCGAAATTGATTTTATATGACCATTTTCTGGGATTGTAATTATATCCAATGGACCATATTACATTTGAAAAACTGCGGTTAATACTCCCTGATCTTTGCAAAAATTGCATTGTTGTATCAGCATCGTCAATAGCAGGAGAAGGAAACCAATCGTAGTATTTTGATGTAGCAATATGTCCATAATCATATCGAATACCAGCTTGAACTAAACTTTTATCAGAAATATTGTGTTTAGCAAAAATAAAACCGCCTAATTTAAACTGCTTGTATGCAGGAATTATAAAGCCTCTTCCATCAATTTTATTTTCCTGAAATTCGCTATTTAGCCCTAAGTTGAAGTGCGTTTTATGTGATAATTGATAAAGAAACTTTACATTCCCAGAATACACATATTTTTCAAATTCTCGTTCTAAGTCAGGATTAAAATCTAATGTATCGGGAAACGCAGCGGGCATATAACCATGCTGTACATATTGGCTCCATTCCTGCCTGAAATTTCTCTGAAAACCCAAATCAAATTCAAGTTTCAACTTATCCCATCGGTAGAAACTGCTATTTATAGCTTTAATATGGTTAACCGTTTGATAAGGGTAATGAATATCTCTGTTTGAATTATCATGCAAATCGGTATCTACGTTTCGGGGCTCTAGTCCGTGCGCATTTGCAAAAAAACCATTTTTGCTGTTTACATTGCTCAGATAAAATTTACTTTGAAACTGTTTTTGGATTATCCCAAACGAAAGGTGAAGGTTTAGTTCTTTACCAGCAGTATTGCGTAAATGGTTATTATACAATGGTGCACGGTAGGAATAAATGTTAACACTGTCTGTTGGAACTTTGTAGTCTCCATAATTAAGTATGGTTGCTCTAAAATCGCCAAAAAACCAATTTTTTCTGCCAAACAACGAAAGGGAAGTACCCAAAAAATCATTGTTTGTTTTACCTGACAGTTCAACTGTTCCGCCATACGAGTTTTTAGCAAGCGTATGCCTGTTTTTAATGTTAATTATTCCACCTATGGCATCGGAACCATACATGAGTGATGCAGGGCCTTTTATAATTTCGATATTTTCAACTGCATACTGATCAATTTCAAGTCCATGGTCGGCTCCCCATTGCTGAGCCTCGTGTTTAATGTTGTTTTCAACCACCACAACGCGGTTAAATCCAAGTCCTCGTATTACTGGCTTTGATTGGGCAGAACCGATACCAATGGAAGTAATTCCGGGCAGTCTTTCTAGAGAATTCATAAGACTCCCACCCAAATTTTGTTTCAAGTAATCATCATTCACAATTTCAATATTGAGCGACTCTTCTTTTGTTCGTGTTTCGGCATAGTTATCGGTAACTACAACTTCTTGTAGGCTAAGCGCAGAAATATCTAATTGAAAGTTTTGTGTTTTATTTTCAACAAGCAATATGGTATCAATAATTGTTTTATAGCCAATAAATGAAATGGATATATTGTATTTCCCTTTTGGTAAATTATTAATAATATAATAGCCTTTGACATCGGTAATTGAACCAATTCCTATAGGATAAATATAGACCGAAGCACCTGTCAACGGTAAATTGTATTCATCGACAACATTGCCTTTAAATTGATAATGGGTTTGACTATATGAAAAACTACATATAATTAGCATGCTAGATAAAAGCATGAATAACTTGGTCATATTGAATAACTGAAATTAAAACACCCTGAAAATTGAAGATAATTATTTTATGAGATAAGAACTGGTGGTGCCCTTGGTGTTTTATCTGAAAAAACTTGTATGTATTGTTGCTGTTTGTATATTTCATGAAAAATACTGGCAATTGCAGGAATAACGGTACTCAAAAAGAAAACCTTAGGTGAATCATTAATGGAAAAATTATATTCGCATATTAGACAAGTTTCTTCTTTTTCTGAAACGTTCTCTTGTTTTGTAAATAAATATTTATTGGGTGTTTTTTTATGGCAAATATAGTGCTCGCATTTTTGAATAAGGGAGTGATGCCAAACTATATGAACCGATTGGATTAGGATTGAAAAAAAGAAAATACCCAATAGTAATAGAGCTATATGTTTTTTAAGTCTAATCAATATTTTCTTGATTTTTACAATTTGCACATCTGCCCTTAATTAAAACCTCTGTTTCAATATCTGAATAACCATCAGGCAATTGATATTTTTGAACAGGAACATCATTCATACATTGTACAGCATTGCATTCATTGCAATAGAAATGTGCATGCTCAACTTTATGAGTTACTGTATTATCAAGAGCATACTTGACTAATTGATTATCAACAATGATTTTATGTAAAATTTTATGCTCCTCAAGAGTTTTGAAAGAACGGTAAAAAGTTGAACGGTCATAATTCCCAGCCAATCGTTCTCTGATTTCATTTTCGGAAAGAGCTTGTTTGGCAATCATTACGATTTCAATAATTCCCTCACGACAACTTGTTCGCTTGAGATTATGAATATTTAATATATCATTAGCTTTCATTAATGCACAACTATTTCAAATGCAACAATTGTGCAAATCTATGGTAATTTGTCGTAAAAGCAAAGAATATTAAATAAAAAACCTTAGAGTACCATCCCCTCCCTTCACGAAAAGAGATACTGTAATATATTTGTATTTCATTTATTAAATCAACACCGTCAAATACATGATTTATTGTTTGGGTTTAAATTTATTTCAAATGTAAATTTGTATATTATACCTTAAGAATATATTCCAAACCCTTGCGATTTCTTATGCCAACGATATACTAAATATTGTTATAAACATAAAAAGCCTCCAAAAGGAAGCTTTTTGTGGTCTGGATCTAGCCTGAGGCTAGACATCCTCGGCGTGACATGCCGACATTCTAACTAACTGAACTACCAGACCATGTTAGAAATTTTGTATATGTATTAAAATAACAAAGCGGTCTGGATCA
>JAUXEM010000038.1 GCA_030620515.1 Salinivirgaceae bacterium | reverse complement strand
TGCAGGAACCGACCCAAATGCACATCGTAATAGTGGTATTCCTGATATACATGGACAAGTAACTTTTAAAAACGATGTTATAACTGCTGGACTAGTTGCAGGTATTAAATCGGCAAAACCACGTTTAGTAACTGATGGTGGTATAAAAACAAGTGAAACATTTACTTCTGCTGATTTCAAAGGTTTTCTAAAACTTAATATTTCAAAACTAACATTAAGTTGGGCAGGTATTTATGGCAAAAATATGACACCTTATGTAATGATTGGTGGTTATGGAGCTAATACACACCCTACTGATATTAATAACCCTAATTATATTGATGATTATAGTTATGTAGGATTAGCTACTTTATCTTTATGGTTTGATGGAGAAATTAATTTGAACCCTGTTAAAATTGGGTTCTTTGCTGGTTACTCTTCTTTATTAGGTGCTGGTGATACATATTATAGCTTAGGATCAAGAGCAGGAAATCTTAATAATATCATGCGCTTTTCGCCACGTGTTACTTACACTTCGGGTAAATTAACTTTAGGTTTAGAATACATGCTAAGTACAGCAAGCTACGGAACACAATGGGATGAGAACTATAAAGTAGAAGAATCGGCTGATATGGTAATGAATAATAGAACTATGTTTGTTGCTAAATATGTTTTTTAGAATATAAAACAAGCTACAAAACAATATAAGAGGGTGTCCGAAAAGTAAATTTTTGGATACCCTCTTTTTTATGCAATTACTTTTAATAATATCCCTTTACCAACCTCAACTTTATTCCAATTGTCAACATTAAACTGAATTATTATTATTGTACCTGGCGAAACGGAATGATTGAATTCAGGCGCCAACCTATAAGCCATATTAGCCAATGTTGGATTATGACCAATAAGCAATAATGTTTCAACACTTGTTAGTTGATCATGAACAAAATTCAAGAAATCGTTTGTTGTATAGTCCTCATATAAGAAGTGAGCTTGGGTAAATTCCAATAATAATTCTTTGGCAAAAATATTAGCTGTTTGTACAGCTCTCAATGCATCACTCGATACAGCTTTATCAATAGTTCCTACTTTATTTGATAATAATATAGCTTGTTTAGTAGCTACTTTAACCCCTCTTTCAGTTAAGGCTCTAGAGAAATCTGAATTATCAAAAGATTCGTTTTCAGCATACGAATGGCGAACTAAAATTAATTGCTTCATTATTATTGTAACATTAGATTAATATAATGGTATTAAAACCAACATGAGTACTAAGGGTTCGCTCATAAATAGCTTTCTATTTTTAAAAATATCTTTTGCTCATTTATAAAAATAAAAATACTTACCGTAACCCAGCTATGTTAGCGTTTTTTAACTTTATCTATGCATAAAAATCTCACTTTTAATTCTCGAACTTATTTATGAGTTAATCCTAAAAATTGTATTTTAGACGGAACAAAAATAGAAAAAATAATAAAAGTGTTGCAATAGAAAAAAACAATCGTCTTTAAAATACAAAAAAACAGTAAAAGTGAGTAAGAAATATAAAAATATTCACCAAGAGTTAATAGAGGATTGCAGAACGGGTAAAACCAAAGCACAATTTGAACTATACAAACTTTATTATAAGGCAATGTACAACACAAGCCTTAGGCTAGTGAGTGATAGTACAGAGGCAGAAGATGTGATGCAAGAAGCTTTTTTATCAGCTTTTAAAAATATAAACAACTACAAAGAAGAAGTTAGCTTTGGTGCATGGCTTAAAAAAATAGTAGTAAATCGTTCTTTAGATTCTTTAAAAAAAAGAAGGATTCAACAGGATCCGATTGATGAAAGAACCATGACTGTGATTGATGAAGTGGAACTTGATAGACAGGAAGATGTAGCACAAGAATTAGCTGAAGTTAAACAAGCAATTGCCCTACTACCTGAAAACTACCGAACATTAATTACACTCCATTTAATTGAAGGCTACGATCATGAAGAAATTAGCGAGATACTAAATATTTCAAATGCAGCAGCTAGAACAGGCTACTCAAGAGCTAGAAAAAAATTACAAGAATTATTAAAACAAAAGGAGACTGGAATATGGATGAATTAAAAAAACTGATTGCCGAAAACAGGGAGATGCTTGATTCAGCAGAGCCATCAGAAGGACATATTAATAGATTCTCTGAGATATTGAACCAACAGAATAATCAGAAAAGTAATAAATTAAGCTTTACATGGACAACCATGCTTAAAGTAGCATCGGTAGCAATATTGGTTGTATTATCTGGTTTATATGTAACCGAGCGTGTATTAGAACTTGTACCTGAAGCAAATCATGCACAATTTAATCCTGAATTCAGCGAGACACAACAATACTATGTGCAGCTAGTGAGCCAGCGTATTGGTGAAATTGAGCAAATGAATAAGGTAATGACTCCAGAACAAAGACAAATGCTAATGGACGAGATGACAAACATGGATAGCATGTATAAAAAACTACAAAACGATTTGGATGCAATGCCAAACGATCCAAGAATTATGCAAGCAATGCTTCAACACTACCAAATGAAAATGGATATCCTCAATAGAATTATTAACGATTTAGAAAATGTACAACAATTAAATTCCCCAAACCATGAGAGTATTGAATTATAGTATTTTAGCAGTCGTTTTCTTATTATTTGGACTTACGGTAAGTGCAAAAGAAAAATACGACAAAAAATTTCACGAAGTATATGATGTTAATAAAGAAACACTTTTTGAAATTTCGAACAAATTTGGTGATATTAAAATTAGTAACACCACGGAGAATAAAATAACTATTGATGCAGAAATAGTTATTGAGTATGTTTCGAAAGAAAAAGCCGATAAAATTTTTGAAAAAATTAAAGTTAATATTTCAAAAAATGGAAATACGGTAAGTGCAAAAACCGAAATTGATAACATTTCAACTAACAATGCAAGCTTTGAAATAAATTATGTTATTTCTATGCCAGCTTATTTGGCTATTAATTTAACAAACAAGTATGGCGATGTTACTATTAATGAACTAGAAGGCAAATCGAACCTTGCTGTAAAATACGGTTCACTAAATGTAAATAAAATTACCGATGGCAACACAAAACCACTAAGTACTATCCAATTAGGCTATTGCGAACGATCACAGATTAATGAGTTCAATTGGGGTAAAATTATTATTAAATATTCTAAAATTGAAGTTCTAAAAGGTAAGGCGCTGGCAATTTCAAGTAAGTATTCAGAAGTAAAACTAGGTAACTTTTCATCAATTGTTGCTGAAGCAGGTTACGACGATTACAAACTTAATACTGTAAATAATCTGGTAATGAATGCAAAATACACCGACATAAATGTTGAAAGAGTTAACAATAAATTTAATGTGGAAAATAAATACGGAAACATTTCAGTTGAAAATATTGATGATGGTTTTGAAAGCATTAATGTAATAAGCAAGTATGCAAATGTTGAACTTGGCATTAGTAGTTCTGCAAGCTATTACCTGAATGCAAGTACTAGATATGCCGATTTAAAACACAACGAATTAAAAATAAAAGAACGTATAAAAGAAAGCAATAGCTACTCTGTAAAAGGAAAAGCCGGAAGCAAAGAAACTAAAGCTAAAGTAACTGTTGAAAGTGAATATGGAAACGTTGATTTAAGAGAAAATTAGCAAACAAAAAAATACCCTTAAACCCAAGCCCAGAATTCTGGGCTTTTTTTGTATAATAATAAATTAAGAGCATAAATGTTGGTCAATATTTATTTTGATGATTACTTAACCTTTAGTTAACTTTGTGTTAGATTATTAACAATAAATTTACACAATATCATAGAACAGCAAATATGTTAAACAGCAAAATACTTTTAGTGGACGATGAACCAGATATATTGGAGTTTATTAGCTTTAATCTGGAAACACAAGGATTTATAGTCGAAAAAGCACAAACAGGCGAAGAAGCCCTTCAAAAAGCTACATTATTTATTCCCGATTTAATTATACTTGATGTTATGATGCCTGGAATGGACGGAATGGAAACCTGTGAAAAATTAAGAGCCATACCTGAACTGAATAATCCTATAATTGCATTTTTAACCGCACGTGGTGAAGACTATTCGCAAATAGCAGGGTTTGAGGCTGGAGCCGATGATTATATTGCAAAGCCTATAAAACCTAAAGTTTTAGTTAGCCGTGTAAAAGCATTACTAAAAAGAAAAACAGTTATAGATGCTAATGATGATATCGATACTGTAATAACTCTTGGAGATATTGTAATAGATAAAGAGAAGTACATTGTTAAAAATAAAACAGAAGAGCTAATACTACCACGCAAAGAATTCGAATTATTATTGTTACTTGCATCAAAACCAAATAAGGTTTTTACCCGCGATAATATTTACAATAAGGTTTGGGGAGAAGATATAATTGTTGGCGATAGAACAATTGATGTGCATATTAGAAAACTTAGAGAAAAACTTGGCTCCAACTATATTCAAACTATAAAAGGAGTAGGTTATAAATTTGTAGAATAGATAAATACAAGGAAAACGAAGACTGGAAAAAGGAAACCTGTAATTCCGTTTCTTATAATAATTCTATAAAACTATTACGCTGAGATTCTCAAAGAATAAAAATACCACGTATGCACGAATTATAACTAACATTAAACTGTATACTTAATTCACCGCAGCGGTGCAAGAACGCAAAGTTTCTATTCTATCATTCACTCATTACTAATCCTTGTTAATCCCTGCCCAACATGCGTCATTCAGGCGGGTGCGATAATTGCATCGGCGTTTCCCTGCCCGATGGGAGTAATTAAGCCTGTTGAATAGGCAGATAGGGTGGGTGTGTTCTTTTTGGTGAAACGGAAAATAGAGAAGGGCAAAAAATAATATCTCACAATTCCGATAACTATCAGAAGCTAAGTCGCAAAAAATAAAAATGCAACGAATACACTAATATAGTATTTAGAAAGGTGTAAGTATTTTGTCATAATTATATTTTCCTAAACACATAAGAACATATATCCCTTAGCATTTCTCTATGCTTTCTACTGTGTCTATGTAGTTTAACTACGCCCTACTATTTTTTATTCTACAATCTTCATTCTAAATTATATATATCATAACTTCTGCTCCTACAATTGGCAATTACTTTTTCTATACAACATGATTACACACTGCTATTGAGTGCAATAAAATTTTACCTTTGCACCCTTTAAAAATAATTAATAAAATAGTAAATGAAAACAAGAAATTTTCTAAAAAGTGGGTTAAGAAACCTTACTTTTAATCGTTGGAGCAGAAAGCCTTATGCTTCATTCATGAGTTTAAAATCTGTAGTTAAAATTTCAGTACTAGCTGGTACATTCACAATTTTGGCACTGCCTCAAAAAGGTTATTCTCAACAAGATACAATTAAAATTAATAATCATCTCGATATAGATGAAGTGGTAGTTAGTGCTACACGAACCCCTAAACTCTATCGAGAAATGTCAAGGGTAGTAAGTATTATTCCAAGCAGCGAAATTATATCAAGCCCTGCACAAAGCTTACAAGAGCTTTTAAAATTTGCATTAAACGTAGATGTCCGTCAGCGTGGTGCAAATGGAGTGCAGGCAGATGTTAGTATCCGTGGCGGTTCCTTTGAACAAACTCTCTTCTTACTAAATGGCATTCCGGTAAACGACCCACAAACTGGTCACCACAACCTAAACATTCCTATTGATTTAGAAAGCATTGAACGCATTGAGATTCTGCAAGGTCCAGGAACTCGAATCTATGGTCCAAATGCCTTTACTGGTGCAATTAATATTATTACAAACTCCACAACCGACCGCAACATACGAGCATCAATAAGCGGTGGCCAACATGGATTATTTAATGGTTCAGCAGCAATTAACCTATCTACTGGCAAATTAAATAACTTTTTCTCGGGTGCATATAGCACATCAGATGGCTATACGGAAAATACCGATTTTAAAAGCTATAATTTATTTTACCGAGGCACATTGGAATTGAAAGCAGGTACATTTAATGCACAAGCAGGGTACTTAAACAAAGCTTTTGGCGCACATGGCTTTTATACACAAAAATACCCAGACCAATATGAACAGGTTAAAAATATCATTACCAGTTTGGGTTACAATAAAAACTTTAAAGCACTTAGTGTAAATACCAATGCATACTGGCGTAGAAACCACGACCGTTTCGAACTATTCAGAGAAGATACCTACCAATACCAAGATGGTTATTTTGTAACACAAAACAATGATACTGCCAAATACTATGATGGCATATATGAACCATGGAACTATTACAGCAAGCACAACTACCACCAAACCGATGTCGCAGGGGCAAATGCAAATTTATCGCTCAGTTGGTTTGCCGGAAAAACATCGGTTGGAGTTGATTATAGATATGAACATATTTTTAGTAATGTTCTTGGCGAAGAAATGGATACAACTATTAGTGTTCCAAACGAAGAACGCGGACTTTTTAATAAAGAAGCTGATAGGACACACATGAATTATTTTTTGGAGCATAATTATATTTATAAAAATATTGATATTACTGCAGGTGTACTTATTCATGATAACTCTGATTACGGAACACATATTAATGGCGGCATTGATATTAGTTATGGCTTCACGAAAAACACAAGGATTTTTGCATCTGTAAATCAATCACTAAGAACACCTACCTTTACTGATTTGTATTACAATGGCCCAAATAATATTGGTAATCCTGAACTTAAACCAGAAAAAGCTATAAGTTATGAACTTGGTTTAAAAGGTTTCTCAAATCACTTTCAATGGCATGCAGCCAGTTTTATCCGTGATGTAAGCGATGCTATTGACTGGGTAAAGTATCCTAGCGAAAAGAAATTCACAACAACTAATTTTACAAAACTTACTACTTACGGAATTGAATTTGCAGGAAAATATGCTCCCGATAAATCACTCCCAATCTCAAAAGTTATTAACTATGTATCTTTTAATAATTCGTTTATCTATATAGATAAGTATAAACAAGACAGTGTGATTTCAGCTTATGCTCTCGATTACCTGAAAAATAAATATAGTATTACAGCCGATTTTAAACTATACCGAGAATTAGGCTTAAGATGCGATATTACTATTCAAGACAGAAATGGAACTTATTCGCAAGATGAAGATATCGAAATTGAATATACCCCCTATGCTCTATTTGATGCGAGACTTTATTACCGTAAACCCAGATTCGAAGTTTATGCCCAGGGAACAAATTTATTAAATATTGAATATGTTGACCTTGGTGGTATTATTCAGCCAGGCACATGGATTAAAGCAGGCATAAAAGCAAATATTGGTTTTAAATAATCCATTTAGCGAGGAAATGCCGCCTGAACAATTCGGGCATGCAATTATTTTCACATTTCAAAAACTAAAGAATATAAAAGCTTAAGCTTTATATAAACATTAAAGAAGGTCATCTAAATAAAACAGATGACCTTCTACTTACCCTTAAACATAAACTGAAAATAATTATCATTTGCACTTTATCCCATATTAAACGCAGCTTTTTTACAGCTTGCATCTTACTATTTAATGAGCTACTTTTAGCCCATATTTTGATTCCCACCATTATGGGTTTTTTTCGCGGGTTCGCCTGACAAATTATGGTAGTTTACTGCGATTAATTATTTTATTTGATACTTGCCATGCGTACAGCAAGGTAGTTCATCATAAAAAAAAGTGTAGAAAAAATGAATAAACGGAAAATTACAAAGGCTATAAAAAGACTAAGTAAACTGCCAAAGAATAAATATTTATTAAAATATATTTCGAATAAGATTAGGCATGTTTATCTGAAAACAATAAATTCTACTAAAGTAGCCTTCCCATCTACAATAATGCTTGAACTTACAAACCATTGCAATCTTGCCTGTACAACTTGTCCGCGCGAATATGACTATGGTAAAGAAATGGATTTGGGAAATATGGATTTACACAAAGCTAAAACCGTAGTTGATGAATTATGGCCATATTTAGATTCAATTGGCTTAACCGGCATGGGCGAGACATTCATTTACAACGAACTTGAAGAAATAGTTGACTATATTAAACAGAAAAATGAAGGGATAATAATTTCTGTTTCAACAAATGCCATATTGCCTAATTTTATAGAAAAGGTAACTCGTTTGGTAAATAAAATTGATACTATTCAAATTTCGATTGACGGTTTAGAAGATGTATATGAACTAATTCGCAAAAAAGCTAGTTTTGCCCTACTCGATAAAAACCTACGTTTACTTTCGGAACTTTGCGCTAAAACTGATACAACACTCATGCTAAATATGGTTGTAACTGAAGAGAATTACATACAAATGCCCGAATTGGTAAGCTATGCTGAAAAAGTGGGTATAGATTATATGGACTTTACCCTTTTTAACCTTGCATCGGTAACAAACATTGAACAATCGTACTACAAATTATATAATTCTAAAGAGTTTTTAGATGTTTTACCGAAACTGGAAAAAGAAATAAGTAAAACGAAAAAAGTTACGGTTACAAACCGAAATTTCAAAACAGATAATGGTTTCCAAAAGTGCCCATTTCCTTGGACTCATTTTTATGTTTGTTGGAATGGCTACATAACACCTTGCTGTGCAAAACCTTTTCCTAAAGAATTAAATTTTGGTAATGTATTTGACACAGGTATAATGGATGTTTTAAACAGTACTGCTTTTCAGAATTGGAGAAAACTGTGGTTTGCTAACAAAACACCAGATTTTTGTTACAAGTGCCATTTTATAGATATTAAACCTATTTCAACAACTAATTGATTTAGGATAAATCGATTTTCAGAAACAAGTTCAAGTTTAATTTAGTATATTAGAACAACGGTAAATTTCAAATAACAACTTTATTCTAAAACCTAACTAAAAGCTAGAAATGGAACCTAAACTGAGTTGGAAAAAAGGTATTTTTGATAGCACTTATAAAATATATTCCGATGGTGTTGTTATTGGTCGGTTAAAAGACAAAGCTTTTTCTCAATCGGCAGATGGTGAATTTAATGGTAAAATATACACCTTTAAAACAAGAGGCTTCTTTAAACAAAAAACTCAAATTACTGATGTGCAAAGCGACAAAGTAATAGGCGAAATTACTTATAACACCTTAATGACAAAAGCCAACTTAGCGATTCTAGACAAAAATATAAATTGGAAATATGATAATTTGTGGAATACTAAATGGAGTATTTATAATGCTGAGGGTATTCAGATAAATTACAACGGTTCATCGACAAGTGGGAAAATAGAAAGCAATACAAACGAAGGGTTATTACTCCTAACAGGCTTATTTGTAACCAACTATTATTGGCAAATGACTCTTATGACCTTAGTTGCAATATTTATTCCTATTTGGGTATCATTTATAAGCTAAAAGATAATTATATTGTAATAATAATTATCTTTTATGACGCTAGGCAGGCTGAACGATTAGGGCAGGTATAACGAATCAATGATTACATACAATAATTCAACCGATTGCTAAGTTTAGCCACAGACTAAATCGCAAAAACTCTCTTGTTAGGCTTTTCGGACTCTTTGTTATTCATTATCAAACCTGAGTGGCTCTATTATAATTAATGAGTGTTATTTTAGTATTTCAATACCACTAAGGCTTACATCCAATTTAACGTAGTATTGTCACTTAAAATACAGCTATATTTTTCATTAGACAAGCCGATTCAACTGATATTCAGCAACATACGACTCATACTAACTAGTATTCGCTAATTAGAATAGAGCTACCTGAGTTTGACCAATTAGTATGTTAAATTTTAGCGTTTCAAATGTGTAGAATGATAAAACCTAATAAACCACATGTCATCATCATCTCTTAAAAAAGTAGCACTTTCAATAAACTCTAACACTATGGTTGTGTCAGGGTAAACAAACTCCCCAGTGTTCAGGAATTGCATATGTGCAACATTCTCATCAACAATAGTATGAATGTCGTGCAGTTTATAAGTAACATCCACATTTTGGAATCCTTCAAGTTCAGTTGAAAGACGTTTTAAATCCCATACTGAACCATTTTCATAAATAACAAAATCTTTATGTGTAAGCTGTTCTAATTTATCATAATCGTTATCTTGTACAGCAATTAAAAATTCCGATAGCATTGAATTCACTATCTTTTGCTGTTCTTTTCGATTAAAACTATCATTACAGCCAACTAGTAAAAATACAATTAGGAGAGGAATAAGATATTTCATAATAGCATATTTTATGGTTTAAAAAAACAGACTTATTAACTATAATAACAATCATCTATACCAAATTGTTATCAATATTATTAAAGATACAAAAAAAGCTCAGAAAAATCTGAGCTTAATTAATTTCTTATCATAATATTTATCTAGTTGTAAATTTTATTTTGCGCAGCTAGTAATGTATTCTTAAGTAGGCTAATGATTGTCATTGGACCAACCCCACCTGGCACAGGGGTAATAAAACTACACTTTGGAGCAACCTCGTCGAACTTAACATCGCCTTTCAATTTCCAACCCGATTTTGTTTTATCTGATTTTACACGATGAATACCAACATCAATAACTACAGCTCCCTCTTTAACCATATCGGCTGTTACAAATTCACATTGTCCAATTGCAGCAATAAGAATATCAGCCCTACTACAAACTTCTTTTAAATTTTTAGTACGGCTATGACAAATGGTTACAGTTGCATTTCCTGGCTTTGCTTTGCGCGACATTAACAAACTAATAGGTGTTCCAACTATATTACTCCTACCCAAAACCACACAATCTTTACCTTCTGTATCAATATTATATCTTTTCAAAAGCTCAATAATACCGGCAGGCGTAGCTGGCAAATACGAGGTAAAACCCATTGCCATTCTTCCGGTGTTTATTGGATGAAAACCATCAACATCTTTCTTAAAATCTATTGCCTCTATTACTTTATCTTCGCTAATATGCTTAGGTAATGGCAATTGAACTATTAAACCGTCTATATCATTGTTTTGATTAATCTCTTCAATTTTTGCTAACAATTCAGCCTCTGTTGTTGAATCAGGTAATTGAATATCTGTTGACTCGAACCCAACCTCTTTGCATGTTTTAACTTTACTTGCAACGTAGGTAGCACTTGCTCCATCATCGCCCACAATTATTACAGCAAGATTTGGTCTTTTCTCTCCACGAGCAACCATCTCATTAACTTCTTTGGCAATTTCAGCTCTTACTTCGAGATTTATTTTTTTTCCGTCAATCAACTCCATACTGTGCAATCTTATTGAATTAAAATTCTTTAGCTTACCTACCCATTCCGCCCATCATTTTGGCAAGATTCTTTC
This sequence comes from Salinivirgaceae bacterium, assembly GCA_030620515.1. Classification (GTDB taxonomy): domain Bacteria; phylum Bacteroidota; class Bacteroidia; order Bacteroidales; family SZUA-534; genus JAUXEM01. The sequence continues at coordinate 12,208 of JAUXEM010000038.1, read as the reverse complement.
CTTTTCCGCCACTCATCATCTTCATCATTTTACGAGTTTCGTCAAATTGCTTAATCAAACGATTTACCTCAGGCACTCCTGTACCGCTACCTGAAGCAATACGCTTACGACGCGAACCATTAATTATACTAGGGCTATTTCTTTCCGCTTTTGTCATTGATTGAATAATGGCTTCAATACCTTTAAAAGCATCATCATCAATATCAACGTTTTTTAGGGCTTTACCCATTCCTGGAATCATACCAGCAAGGTCTTTAAGGTTACCCATCTTTTTAATTTGTTGTATTTGCGACAAAAAATCGTCGAAACCAAATTGGTTTTTAGCAATTTTCTTCTGCAGCTTTCTAGCTTCGTCAGCATCGAATTGTTCCTGTGCTTTTTCAACCAACGAAACAATATCACCCATACCCAAAATACGGTCGGCCATACGTTCCGGATGAAAAACATCCAATGCTTCCATTTTTTCGCCAGTACCAACAAATTTAATTGGTTTATTTACTACCGAGCGAATTGACAATGCAGCACCACCACGAGTATCACCATCAAGCTTAGTAAGAACAACTCCATCAAAGTTAAGTCGGTCATTAAATTCTTTAGCGGTATTAACGGCATCTTGACCCGTCATTGAATCAACCACAAACAAAATCTCATGCGGATTAATAGCCTTTTTAACATTCGCTATCTCATTCATCATTTGCTCGTCAACAGCTAAACGACCGGCTGTATCCACAATAATTAAATCGTTCCCTTTTTGCTTTGCATGCTTAATTGCGGCTTTTGCAATTTTAACAGGGTCTTTATTATCAGCCTCAGTATAAACATCAACACCAATTTGTTCGCCTAAAACTTTCAGCTGCTCAATTGCTGCGGGGCGGTAAACATCGCCTGCAACCAATAAAGGATTTTTAGCTTTTTTAGTTTTTAAATAATTGGCAAGTTTCCCAGTGAAGGTTGTTTTACCCGAACCTTGCAAACCTGCAATTAGTATAATTGATGGATTATTTTTTATATCAATTTCTTCCGCTTTACCACCCATTAATTCAGCCAATTCATCGTGAACAATTTTCACCATCATTTGACCCGGCTTAACAGAATTTAGCACATCCTGTCCTAAAGCCTTTTCTTTAACTATATCGGTAAAGCTTTTTGCAATTTTAAAGTTAACATCGGCATCAAGTAATGCTCGTCGAACATCCTTAAGTGTTTCAGCTATATTTATTTCTGTTATTCTACCCTGCCCTTTCAGCAGTTTAAACGACTTATCCAGCCTATCTGATAAATTTTCAAACATGATTTGTACAGATTCATTTTTAAGATGCGCAAAAATATAAAAAAAGGGGCAATGTTTCAATCAAGCGGCAAAGTATTTTACCTGCTTAATTGAAATAATGCCCATTAAAGTACAATATTGGTATTAACTATACAATTAATCGCTAAGCAGCTATCGTATTTCAAAAAAATATTGAGATATAAATAATGCTTTCTTTTGTAATAAATTCAAGGTCGACAGCATTAAATTCTGCATCTTAAAAGTTTAACAAGAGTATTGAGTCTTTTTTTTTAGAAAGCTGCATTACCCAAATTGAGCGTTTTATTTTCACCAATTCTATCAATCATTATTTATAATTCCGCTTTGTAAGGATAGCTTTGATATATAACCTTAAATTGGCATAGTGAAGGTTTAACTAGTTGATTAACGGAGTTTTGTAACAAGAATATTTCATCTATAATTTGCAAGTATAACCCTCATTATCATAAGATTGAATAACTACTTGCGGGTATTAGGTATTATATTTAATTATAGTTATATTTATACTAGAATGTATTAACATTGGCAATTAGTAATAATTTTAAATAGTATTTTATGGAAACTGTATTCGAAAATGAGTTTGCACATTTAACTTACGAAGAAGATTTTAAACTACTTACCATTACATGGTCCAAAGGGGCAATTCCTTTTGAAGAATATCAAAAACCTTTTAAAATTGCTATTGAATTCATGACTAAAAAACCGGTATATAATTATATTTCCGACATTAGCGAGCAAGGAATAATATCACCAGCATATAGAAAATGGTTACAAGAAACAGCTTTACCAGAAGCTGTAAAAGCAGGATTAAAAAGGATAGTAGGTGTGGCTGCTGTGAATATTTTTAAGCAATACTATATAAATCATGTATTTCAATCTGCTAAAAGATTTGGCATTCCTTTTAAAATGTTTAGTACCATAGAGGCTGCTAAAGAATGGTTGAAAAAGTTTGATTAGGTATATTTGGAGGATTAAATTTCACAATACTTTCTTTGGTCAATATATATAAGCTACCCAATACATAAAACATGTATCCTACTGAAATGCAAATGGTTGTTTTGCATATTCCTATAATAGGAAAAGCTTGTTTATTGAGAGACTGAATAATTAGTGAGTTTAGTTTTATTTTATTTTACTTCGATGGTCAACTACAATTAACTAAAATAAATACTCATTGATAATTCTATTATTGAAGCAATATATCGTTCACTAATTATTAAATTCTATTCCCCAATAAAATGGACCTCTTCTTTTAGTTTACCTAACTTATCTTGAATCCAGATTAGTTGCTTTTCGTTTATTGTTTTAGTATCTAATTTGTTGTAATAAATCTGATAGTAGTACAATGCTATTTGAGCATTTTTCATTTTATCATCGTAAAACCCACCTAAATATTTATAAATAGTGTAATTATCAGGATACATTGCTTCTGCAGCTAAAAGACTCTCCAGTGCTAATTTGCAACTTGCTTTTTTCTTTACACCTGTAGAGTCTCTAAACCCTTGATATTCGCCAAAAGCTACATATGTATTAGCTCGCTCAACATATATGCGAGCCAGAGTTTGTTTATCGAATAAAATAGCTTCCAATGCAGCAAAATGGTCTAAACTATTTTCATATTGATAGTCTTTTTGACAAGCCACACCAATTATAAACAGGTTTTTAGCATCGCTAGGGTGATTTTCTAAATATTTAGACAACCAATAAACAGCATCAGCATAGTTTCCATTATTATACAAACTTTGACCGTAATATTTACAAGTAAACATAGATGTATCGCCAAGTTCAACCACTTTTTGAAATCCTTCTACCGCATCGCGATAGTTCCCGCCAATTGCAGCTAAAAAAGCTTGTTGTTTAAAAAGATATAAATTGTTGGGGAAGATGAATAAAAAAGTATCTATATATGCCTGAGCATCTTCGTAATACTTCTGCTTAACCAACTCGCTCAAGAATCCCTTTACACTATAAAAATCTTGAATATTCAATTTAAATGCGGTAAAATAATAATCACTTGCTGCATTTTTTAGACCGAGTTTTGAACAACAATAAGCCAATTGACTATAAAAATATCCATTTGCAGAATCTTGCTTAATTAGTTGAGTGTATATATCAGAAGCCTTTATGTAATCCTTTCGGCCTTTATATAAACCTGCTAATTTCGCTTTTGCAGCAATATAAGTAGAGTCTGTTTCTAAAATATTCTTGTAAATATTAATAGCTCCATCTCTATCTCCACCCTTAGTTAAAACATTTGCTAAAGAATATAAAACATTTGAAGAATCGGAGGCGTACTCTAATGCCTTTTTAAACGAAATAGCTGAATATTTATACCTGTACAACGATTGTTCGGCTAAACCTTTATAGTACCATGCTTCGAAGTTACTTTTATCTTTTTCCAATAAAGATTCGCTATAATCAATTAACTGTTGAAACTTATTTGCAGCATATAAGGATTGAAAATTATTAATGACTTGTGCATTAATCTGACCACCCATTGCAACAATTATTACTATAAAAACAATTCTTAAAATCATGGTTCTAGGGTATTAGTTATTTGTTACATCTAATTTTCAAAAATATGAATACTACTAAATATAACTTCATAAATAATGGAGTTAAGTAGCAAAATAACTAATATAAAAACAGCCTATCGTTTAATTACAGATAGGCTATTCCAAAAATATATTATTTACTAGTTTAATTGAAAATTAATTGGTATGGTAAATTGCACTTTAACAGTCTTTCCATTTTGTTTTCCAGGTGTCCATTTAGGCAAAGATGAAATTACACGTAGAGCCTCATTATCTAATAATTCATGCACACCTCTAACTACATTTACATCGATAACACTACCATCTTTATCCACTGTAAATTGAACATAAACTTTTCCTGTAATACCTTCCTGTTTTGCAATGTCGGGATACTTCACATTTTGTGCAATATACATCCTAATAGCCTGATCTCCACCCTCAAATTCAGGCATATCTTCTACCTCAAGATACAACTTATCAGTACTTTCACCAGAACTCAGTTCTTCTGGAACGATTGTTCCTGTTTTTTCATCTACAACATTATTTTGCTCGCTGCAAGCAAACATCAATAAAACACCTAATAATACTGGTACAAACCATAACAATCTGGCAGTAGCAAGTTTTCCTGATTTAATTTTAGTCATCATAATAAATCTCCTTTTAGTTAATGAATAATTAAATGAGTTAGCCAATTTAAGTTCTCCCAAACCAGTAGCTTGTTGAAATAAAAGCTGCTGATAACCGATGGAACTTTCTTCTGACTCAACTACACCCTCATCGGCTAAATACTCGTGTATTTCTTTTGCCGAATTCCGGTATCTGTATGCAATAGGATTAAACCAGAATAGGATAATTAGTAATTCATACATTAAACAATCAATAGTATGGAGTTGACTTAGATGCACCGTTTCATGAGCAATAATCTTTTGTAATTGCTCATCGGTAAATTGGTTAGGATTAATATACATGCGGTTTAAAAACGAAAATGGAACCACATTAGCATTTATAAACTTTACATTATCAGGATAAGTTCCTGAGTAGTTTATTAACGTTTTTTTAGCGATACGACTAATTTGCCATAATTTATAAACAAATTTAAATACGGATAATAATACACCTAGTAAATAAGCATAAGCTATCCATTGTATAGTTGTAATTGTTGACAATAAACTTTGCTCGTACGCATTTGCTGTAACACTAATTGTTTCTATTAAATTAGAAACTACAATTACATTGGCAGTTGTATATACAGATATATTTATTAAAGGGATAATAAGTGAAATAAACGCAGCTGACAACAAATAAAAACGATTTAATTGGAAAAAAGTCTGTTTTCGCAACCAAGTATAATAAACTAAATAGAACATTACCATGGCTATGGAAGACTCAAATAAAATTATTATAATATTATTCATTTCCTTCCTCCTTTTTATTAGCAATTTGCTGATCAATTAAACTACGCAACTCCTCCATTTCTGATAATGACATAGATTCTTCCTTAGTAAAAAAAGAAACCATTTGTTTATATGAATTACTAAAATACCCTTTCACAAAACCTTTTAAAAAAAATTTTGAATACTCTTTTTTACTTACTAAAGCAAAATATCTATGAGTTTTACCAAAAGCTTCATAACCAACAAACTCTTTCTTTTCGAGTATACGAACTATTGTTGATACGGTATTATAAGCTGGTTTTGGTTCTGGCAATTCAGCAATAACCTCTTTAACAAAGGCTTTACCAAGTTTCCAGAGTACCTGCATTATTTGTTCTTCAGCTTTGGTTAGTTCTTTCATTTTATTAGTATTGAGATATGAGATTAATAGTACCTAGATATTTCTTCAAACTAAAATACAATCTCTAAATATTATTCTTGTTTAATCCAAATTGCAATACAAACATACAACTAAGTTTTTAGTTTTCAAACTAATTTATTAGTTATATGACTAATTTATTAGTTTACTTTTAGTAAGCATCTTATTTTCTGATGAATATACTCTACAAAAATCATACAGCAAGTTTGCACTATTGTAAACTATTGTGACTAATGAATTTGCAGGTAACATTAAATCCGCAGAGTAAGGGTTTGACTAGTTAATTAACAGTGTTTTGGAATAAAAATACTTCATACAAAATTTACAAGTTAATCCCTCACTTTCATACAGTTAAATAACTACTTGCGGATATTAGGAAGGAAGGAAGGAAGGAAACATCCTCGGGGCAAGCCCACGAGGCATTATTGTATTTTTATATTTGAATGGATAATTCTATTAAATATTTATATCCAATAGCAGTTGCTATCGCAATACCAAAACTTAATAATGTTCCTATTAAAATATATTCGGTTAAATTTCTATCCTCAGCTTTGGATAAATCACCAAATCTGAATACCGATTTTGCTGCTATAAGGAAACCAATACCCTCCCAATAATTTAGAATTATAAAGAAGAAAACAAGCAATCTTTCGAGCATTCCAATATATTTTCCAGCTTGGTTTGGGGATGTATCATTTATTTTCCACTTAGAAATAAGTATTTTAATTATTACAGAGGACACATAAGTCGTTATTATAACAAATGTTATTAAAAGTAATGATTCAATGGTGTAAACTAAGGATATATTCACGTTGAAAGGGTTGTAAGAGTAAACAACACCTGCAATAACAGCGAAATGAAGTATTTGATCGGCAAAAAATAATATTTGCGAATTAAATTTTTTATCCAAGCATAGTTTTATAAGATCAATTATGTAATGTGAAATCATTACTAAAACAATACCTTTCCAGTAATTGAAATTGAATTGAAGTGTTATTAATAATAAAACTGTGTGAATTAATATATGCCAATACAAATATTTTGATTTGTATTTTCCTTTTTTCTTATGTTTAATCCATTTGTCAGGTTGAAATAAAAAATCACCTACTAAATGAGCTAGAATAAATTTTATGGCTAGTGTTAACATTTGCTTTTAATTTTTTGTTGATAATAGTGAAGTAATTTCTGAATTTCATCAAATCCACCTCTTTTTAAACTAGTACTTATATTACTTTGTTTTTTATTAAGCAAAATAGCTATTTCTTTTTGATTAATATGGTCAGACTCTATTACCGTTTTAATTATTAATGAAGATGTTGGAGTCCAGTTATCCATAGTAAGGGTTGCTATATCAAGCATTAAGTTCATTGTTTGATTGAAATCTTTCCATATGGTTTGAATGCTAAGAGTTTGTTTCTTTAGTTTCTCAAAAGCTTCTCCAGAATAGATAAAAGCACTTCCATTTGATTCAGTTATTTTCTCTGATTCGTAGGTTTTTTCTCCAATTCCAATTGCTAACCTAACATCTAATGACTTAAACTGTTTGGTAGTTGACTTGATTAGTATTGCTACTTTTAATGCATCGTCAGGTAATACTTCTATTTGAAAGCTATCACCTCTATATATTTCCCAAGTTTTTGGTTCTGAACCATATTTGTTCAAAACTGTTTTTAATTCGGGCATCCATTTTTGTACATCAACATTTCTAGAATTGATAATGTCTCCAGTGATAATTGCAACCATAAGTTCTAATTTTATTCAAATATATATGCTTTTATGAATACAATCAAATATATATGCGATTTTACATATAATTCAATTTATATTCCTTTTAGCATATAATTATAAAAAAACAACTTTGTATTCAGAAAGTGTTTTTTTAATAAAACACAACTATTTACTATGCGTTGGTCAAACGGGTTTAAATGTCCTAAATGTGATTATTCTATATACTACCATTAACAATATAAAAGTAGTTGCGTGCGATTATTATGGGTATCAAATATCAGTTACAGCAAGAACAAAATATCTGTATAAAGTACATAAACCATTACTAGTCAATATTATTTTACAATAAAGTCAATAAGGTTTCATTAAATATAATAAATCAAAACACTTTAAGTATTCGCTTGTTTCACGAACAATAAATAATATTTATTTATTTGATATGCGGTGTTTAACCAAAACACTATTTACCTTTGCAGCAAATGGGAGAAAGTAATTTATTATATAAAAAGTACAATACAAGCGACTGGTTGCCAACCACAGTAAAAGAAGCTAACGCACGTGGGTGGGATGATTTAGATGTGGTTTTATTTACAGGCGATGCCTATGTTGATCATCCTTCATTTGGAGCTGCAGTAATTGGTCGCATACTTGAAAACATGGGCTTGCAAGTAGCCATTGTACCACAACCAAACTGGCAAGACGATTTACGTGATTTTAAAAAATTTGGCACTCCACGTTTATTTTTTGGAGTAACATCGGGCAGCATGGATAGCATGGTAAACCACTATACTGCCAACAAGCGTAAACGGAGCGACGATGCTTACACTCCAGGTAATCGTTCGGGTGCTCGCCCTGATTATGCTACAACAATATACACCAATATTCTTAAAAAGATATTCCCTGAAATACCTGTAATTATTGGTGGAATTGAAGCATCACTGCGCCGTTTAGCACATTACGACTATTGGAGCGATAAACTAATGCCATCTATTCTGCACAATGCAAAAGCAGATTTACTAGTTTATGGAATGGGCGAAAAGCCCATTAAAGAAATTGTACAATTATTGGAACGAGGTGTTCCCATTAAAAATTTACAAACAATTAGTCAAACAGCTTTTTTATTAGCAAGCAAAATAGAATCTGCTGCAAAAAAGAATTGGCAAACAGTAGAGCTCGATTCATTTGAAGATTGCCTTGTTGACAAAAAAAAACATGCTTACAACTTTAAAATCATTGAAGAGGAATCGAATAAATATACTTCTCATAGAATTACGCAACAAAATGGTAATTATAAAGTTGTAGTAAACCCATCTAATCCACCATTGAGCGAAAAGGAGATGGATGATATTTTCGATTTGCCTTTTACTAGACTACCGCATCCTAAATATCATAACAAACTGGCTATTCCTGCATATGAAATGATACGTCATTCAGTAAATATGCATCGTGGCTGTTTTGGTGGCTGCAGTTTCTGTACCATATCGGCACACCAAGGTAAGTTTGTTAGTAGCCGTAGTAAAAAATCAATACTTAAAGAATTACAACAGGTTACCCAAATGCCCGATTTTAAAGGATATATTTCTGATGTTGGCGGACCATCGGCTAATATGTGGAAAATGAAAGGGGAGATTGAAAAAGTTTGCAGCAGTTGTAAACGCTCGTCGTGTTTATTCCCTAAAATTTGTCCAAATCTAGATACTGACCACTCACAGATGACAGAGCTTTATAAAGAAATAAGGCAAATACCTGAAATTAAAAAAGCATTTGTTGGCTCAGGTATTCGTTACGATTATCTTGACCATCAGGAAGAAGAGCGTAGTAATTTTAATGAATATATTACTGAAATAATTAAGCACCACGTATCGGGCAGGCTAAAAGTTGCACCTGAGCATACATCGCCAAAAGTATTGCGTTTAATGCGAAAACCTAGTTTTGATTTGTTTGAGAAATTTACACGCACATTCCAAAAGGTTAATAAAGAAAGCGGAATGAATCAGCAACTTATTCCTTATTTCATTTCGAGCCATCCGGAATGCGAGGAAGAGGATATGGCAAACTTGGCAGTAAAAACCAAAAACATGGATTTTAAGTTGGAGCAAGTTCAAGATTTCACACCTACACCAATGACTCTGGCTACGGTAATTTATTACACAGGTATTGATCCCTACTCTAAAAAGGATATGTTTACTGCTAAGTCGCAAAAGGAAAAACGCAATCAGAAACAGTTCTTTTTTTGGTATAAACCAGAAGAGCAAAAAAACATTAAAAATAGGCTAATGCAGATTAATCACCCTGAAATGATTGAAGAATTATTTGGTAATAAGAATCACAGTAGAAGTAAGGATGTAGAAAGAAGCATAAAGAAAAGAGACCACAGATAACACAGATGCAAGCAACACAGATAAACACTGATTTCTTTTTCATAAAAAGAAAACTTAGCATCTTTGTGAGGCACAATAAATTTAGCAGATTAGCAATCAAATATTAAAATAATGGAAAGTAATGTTATTATAGGAATTTGTGTATTATTTTTTACATTCTCACTTTTTTCGTGGGCATTGGGTAGGTACATTAACAAAAAGAAAGACCCTAAACCAAACGAATTTCAAAACTTTTTAGCAGGCAGCTGGATACTAGGATTAGTGATTGTTTTTTTAACAGCTGTGCTATATTTTGGGTAAAATTTTTCATGCCACAAAAAACAGGAATAAAATCAGCTTCTACTTGTTGTAAAAATAATAGAATACTGATGTAAGCATCGCACCCGCCTGAATGATGCATGTCGGGCAGGGATTAATGAGTAAATGAATGAGTGAATGAATGAATAAAACAAAGCCAAAAACAGCTACAAAGCGACGCCGAAGATGGTTGCTGAGCGAAATTGAAGCAACAAAAAAGGCCATCTAAAACAGACAGCCTTTATAATTATATTTTGTTTTACTTTTATTTTAAACCTAGTGCATTATCCACTTTTTGCTTTAATAAAGCAATATCTAAAACTTCGTCAATAGTTTTAACATAATTAAATTTCAAACCTTTTACATATTCAGGCTTAATTTCATCAATGTCTTTTCTATTCTGTTCCGAAAGAATAATCTCTTTTATGTTAGCGCGTTTAGCTGCAAGAATTTTTTCACGTATTCCGCCCACGGGTAATACTTTACCACGCAGTGTAATTTCACCTGTCATGGCAATGCCATTTTTCACCTTACGTTGAGTATAAACCGATGCAAGCGAAGTTACCATAGTAATACCTGCCGATGGTCCATCTTTAGGAATAGCGCCTTCAGGTACGTGAACATGTACATTCCAATCATCAAATATTTTATTATCAAGCTTTAGATTAACAGCACGTGATTTAATAATTTCTAAAGCAATAACTGTTGATTCTTTCATTACATCGCCCAAATTACCTGTAATAGTTAATTTACCTTTACCTGCGCTAAGGCTAGATTCAATATAAAGAATATCGCCACCTACTGCTGTCCAAGCAAGCCCAGTAACGACACCTGCAAACTCGTTTCCATCGTACATTTCACGATTATAAATTGGTTTTCCGAGTAATTCTTCAATTTGCCCTGTAGTAATTGCCTTGTCATAGCTTTCATCAAAAGCAATCTTTTTGGCAATTTTACGCGAAACCTGAGCTATTCTTTTATCCAATTCACGCACGCCCGATTCTCTGGTATAATTAACAACGATGTTTTCTAAAACCTCTTTGCTAATTTTAAGCTTACCTTTCTTTATGCCATGATTCTCAAATTGCTTTGGAATTAAATGCCTATTTGCAATCTCAATTTTCTCCTCAACAATGTAGCCACTAACGTCAATCATTTCCATACGGTCGCGTAAAGGAGCACTTATTGTTCCCACAGTATTTGCTGTGGCAATAAACATAACCTTCGATAAATCGTAATCCATTTCAAGAAAATTATCGTGAAAGGCATTATTTTGTTCTGGGTCTAAAACTTCCAACAGAGCGGAAGCTGGATCGCCTCTAAAGTCACTAGCAACTTTATCAATTTCGTCGAGAATAAAAACAGGGTTTGATGAACCTGCCTTTTTCATGTTTTGCACAATACGACCTGGCATTGCACCAATGTATGTTTTTCTATGTCCTCGAATTTCAGCCTCGTCGTGCAAACCACCAAGCGACATACGTACATATTTTCTATTTAGTGCTTCTGCTACCGATTTACCTAACGAAGTTTTACCAACTCCCGGAGGCCCGTACAAACAAAGAATTGGTGATTTCAAATCGCCTTTAAGTTTTAATACAGCTAAGTGCTCAAGAATACGCTCTTTCACGCGCTCTAAACCATAATGATCTTTATCAAGTACCTCCTCGGCTAGTTTCATATCAAATCTATCCTTGGTGTACTCGTTCCAAGGAAGCTCTAACAACACTTGTAAATAATTTAACTGAACTGAGTATTCACCCGTTGCCGAATTTAGTCGATGTAATTTATCTGTCTCTTTCTCGAATATTTCACTAACCTCTTTAGTCCATTTCTTATCTTTTGCTTTTTTCTTAAGCTCTTCAATTTCTTTTTCAGCAGGATTACCACCCAATTCATTTTGAATGGTTTTAATCTGTTGATTAAGCAAATACTCACGTTGTTGTTTATCAAGCTCTTGCTTTACTTTTGCCTGAATATCATCTTTTAGTTCAAGCATTGACACCTCTTTTGAAAGATGTTCAAGTAACTTAAGACTTCGCTCAAATAAATTTGATTCTTCTAACAATGCTTGCTTTGCATGCACTTTAAGTTCACTATTGGAGCAAACAAAATTTATTAAAAAAAATGGATTATCTATATTCTTA
>JAUXEM010000008.1 GCA_030620515.1 Salinivirgaceae bacterium | reverse complement strand
TGTAAGATAGTTCACAGCAAACAGTTACAAAAGGTTGGGAACTGTAATTGTGAATAATTAAACCAATTAACAATGGTTTGGTATGTTTTTATATTTATCTTATAAATAGTTAATTACTACAATTAGCACAGTATGGCTAATAGATTTAATATCAAATACTTGCGACTTATCGGCTTTGCGAGAAACAAAGACCTATCTGCCACAGGCAGATTTAACGAAGCATTAAAATTAAATAGAAACAATAATTACCTTAGGATATGAAACACACCTACACATATAAAAAGCAATGGAAATTAGCTTTACTTATTATGGCAATTATAATAGGAGTGCTTTCCTTATCATATACCAATACACTGGTAAAAAAAATGAAGATTGAGGAACGCAAAAACATGGAAACATGGGCCGAGGCAACCAGTTACCTCGCCAATGTTGACGACCAAGGTCAAGACTTCAATTTTTATTTAAATATTATTACCAAAAACACTACCATACCCGTTATTTTATGCGACAGCGATGGTATTATTGTTTCGGTTGGAAATATTAAAGAGAAAAAAGAAAATAATGAGCATTACTTGCAAAAGAAGATTGAGAAAATGGCAGAAGAGCATGACCCAATTATTATACAACTGCTCGATGGTGAAACAAATGCTATTTATTATGAAGACTCTACCATATTAAGACAACTTTCTATTTATCCATATATTCAAATAGGTGTTATTACATTATTTATTCTTATTGCCTATTTTGCTTTTAGTTCATCGCGTAAAGCTGAGCAAAATCAAGTTTGGGTTGGCATGTCGAAAGAAACAGCTCACCAATTAGGAACACCTATATCTTCATTAATGGCATGGCTCGAAATTCTAGAACAGAATAACGAAAATCACGATTATTTAAAGGAGATGCATAAAGATATTGCTCGTTTGGAAACTATTACAGATCGTTTTTCAAAAATAGGCTCGAAACCAGATTTACCGCTCAGCGATTTAAAGAAAACACTTGATTTGGCAATCCAATACATGCAAACAAGAACATCAGGCAGAATAAAGTTTGAGTTTAATTATAATGGTATTAGTGAGTTAATACTTCCGTTAAGCAAGTCGTTATTTAATTGGGTAATTGAGAATCTAATAAAAAATGCTGTTGATGCAATGGGTGGTGAAGGAAATATAACTACTACACTTTCCGAAACAGATAACGAAGCCATAATTAGAATTATTGATACCGGAAAAGGCATTCAAAAAAGCAAACATAAAGCTATTTTTAAGCCGGGAGTTACATCAAAAGACAGAGGATGGGGGCTTGGCTTATCGCTTACACACCGTATAATTGAGCAGTATCACAATGGAAAAATTCAAGTAGAGTACTCTGAACTAGACCAAGGCACTACATTTAAAATTGTTTTACCAAAATAATTTATATTTTTATTGCTTTCATTTGTTTAGAACAAAATGAAACTATAAATTTGCGGGCTAATTTTTTTTTATTGATTATTAGTTATTACTTTTGCACGTATTTTTGAATTTAGAATACAATGGATTATAAAATTCCTTTTAGGGGATTAAAAGAGGGAAAGTACAAATACGACTTTTCTTTAGACAATAAGTTCTTTGAAAATTTTCCTGAATCGGAAATGAATGAAGGAAAACTCGAAGCACATGTTGAGCTAGTTAAACGTTCAACAGGCATGGAATGTTTTTTTACGATTATAGGAACAGTTATAGTTCCATGCGACAGATGCCTTGATGAGTATCTAGAAAATGTTGATTACTCAGGCAAGTTGTTTTTTGAATACGGCGACGAGACATATGAAATATCAGAGGAACTAATTGTATTATCGGATGCAGAAGATTATCTTGATATGGCAGAATATTTTTTTGAGTTTATTAATTTAAGCTTGCCATTTCAAAAATTGCACCCCAATGATGCAAAAGGAAATAGTTTATGTAACCATAAAATGATTGATAAACTAAATGAATTCCAAGGAGATAATAATAACGAGATAGATGATCCCAGATGGGATAAATTAAGAGATTTAATTAATTAGAATTTAAAAGCGATTGAGAAATGGCACATCCTAAACACAAGATTTCAAAACAAAGAAGAAATAAGAGAAGAACACACTACAAAGCAGTTGCACCTACTTTGTCAAAATGTTCAAATTGTGGAACTACTGTTCAATACCACCACGTATGTCCTGAATGCGGATTTTACCGTGGAAAATTAGCAGTTGAGAAAGTAGTTACAGCATAATTCGCTTAGGCGAAATAATCCAATAAACCTTATATGAGAATAGGTGTGGATATTATGGGTGGCGATTTCGCACCCAATTCAACGGTTAAAGGAGCAATCCTTGCCCTAAAGGAACTTTCTAAAGATGTGCAGCTCGTGCTAATTGGCGATCAAGCTAAAATCTATGAAATACTAGATGCTGAAAAAGTTGATCGTAATAGTTTTGAAGTTGTACATGCTGAAGAAGTTATTGAAATGGGGGAACATCCTGCAAAAGCTTTTAGTGCAAAACCAAATTCAAGTATTGCCAAGGGTTTTGGCATGCTATATAAAAAAAAGATTGATGGTTTTGCCAGTGCTGGAAATACTGGTGCAATGTTGGTAGGTACAATGTACACTGTGAAATCTATTCCTGGTGTAATACGTCCGTGTATTTCTACTGAACTGCCACAATTTAACAACAAAAAAACAATATTGCTCGATGTGGGTATAAACCCCGATTGTCGTCCTGATGTATTATATCAGTATGGTGCAATTGGTTCTGTTTATTCTCGCGAAGTTTACGGTATTGATAAACCTAAAGTAGCATTACTAAATATTGGTTCCGAAAATAAAAAAGGAAGTCTTGTTGTTAAAGGAGCATTCGACCTTATGAAAGACAATAAAGATTTTAATTTTATTGGAAACATTGAAGGCAATCAATTATTTGGCGATTGCCCTGCTGATGTTGTTGTGTGCGATGGATTTACCGGAAACATCGTGCTTAAACAAGCAGAAGGAATGTACGACTTGTTAAGAAAACAAGGTATTCAAAACGAATTTTTGGAAGGCTTTAATTTTGAGAATGTTGGAGGTACACCTATTTTAGGAGTGAACTCCACCGTAATGATTGGACACGGTGTTTCCAATGATTCAACTATTAAAGCAATGATATTTAAAACAAAGAGTGTTATTGAAGCACACGTTTCAGAAAAAATAATAGAATTATATCAATAATGTCAAAAATTAGAGCAACAATTACCGGTGTTGGAGCTTATGTCCCCGACTATATTCTTGATAATCATGAATTAGGCAAAATGGTTGATACCACAGATGAGTGGATAATGACCAGAGTGGGAATAAAAGAAAGGCACATTCTAAAAGAAAAAGGTGAAGGAGCTTCTTTTATGGGCGAACGAGCAGTTAAACAACTGCTTGAAAAAACAAACACTTCTCCCGATGAAATTGATTTGGTACTTTGCTCTACTGTTACACCCGACATGCTTTTTCCATCTACTGCAAGTGTTATTGCCGATAAAGTAGGAATTAAGAAAGCATTTCATTTTGATATTAATGCTGGATGTTCCGGATTTATTTATACTTTAATTACAGCCTCTAAATTTGTTGAATCAGGTCAGTATAAAAAAGTTATTGTAGTTAGTGCGGAAAAAATGTCGGCAGTTGTCGATTATACTGACCGTACAACTTGTCCTCTTTTTGGAGATGCAGCTACTGCTGTTATGCTTGAACCTACTTCAGAAAATATTGGATTGATGGATTATATTGCTCGTTCCGATGGTATGGGTCGTCATTATTTACACATGAAGGCTGGTGGTTCATGTTATCCTTCATCGCACGAAACAATCGACAAAAAAATGCACTATGTTTATCAAGAGGGACAACCTGTATTTAAGCATGCTGTATCTAAAATGGCCGACGTTTCTGTTGAAATTATGGAGCGTAATAATTTAACCGCCAATGATATTGCCTGGTTAGTACCACATCAAGCAAATAATCGTATTATCGAGGCAACAGCAAAACGCATGGAGCTTGCCCCCGAAAAAGTAATGGTAAATATTCAGATGTATGGAAATACTACATCTGCAACTATTCCGTTATGTTTGTGGGAATGGGAAAATCAGCTGGAAAAAGGCGATAATCTTATTTTATCTGCATTTGGAGCTGGGTTTACTTGGGGCTCAATCTTTTTAAAGTGGGGATATAACAGTGATAAATAACATTTACCCTGTATTGGGAATTAACCTATTAAGTATAAAACTATGGCAAAAGTTATTGAAACAGAACAAAAACAACTAAATAATATTGGAGCAGGAACTAGCATTAATGGTGATATAACCTGTTCAGGCGATATTCGGATAGATGGTAACTTAATTGGGAATTTGAATGTTCAAGGTAAAGTTGTTGTTGGCACTTCAGGTATGATTAAAGGTGAAGTTACTTGTAAGAATTCTCAAATTGAAGGAAAAATTGAAGGAAAAATTATCGTTGCAGAACTTCTTTCATTAAAAGCAACCTCATCTATTATTGGCGATATAGTAACAAAGAAACTTGCTATTGAACCAGGAGCAAACTTTACAGGTAGTTGTAAAATGAATGGTGCTGTAACGACCCAGCCATTATTACATGATGACAAAAAAAAATAGAGAGATAAAAAAATCTACTTTAAGATATTTTGCCAGGTATTCGGGATTAGCTTTCGAAATGCTTGGCATTATTTTTTTTGGCACCTTTGCCGGCGTTAAGCTCGATGAAAAACGAGCTGGCGAATTTCCCCTATTTACAACTATCCTTTCACTTCTTTCTGTATTTATAAGTCTCTATTTGGTACTTAAAAGTTTATTAAGGAAATAGCATTTTAAATAATTGAAGCACCCAAATTACCCATTGTAAAACCTTATTTAGAGCCTGTCCACAGAGTCGAGAGTTTGAAGTAGAAAGTTCAAATTCAAGGCTGCGAAAAATTTAAACCGCAGAATACTAGTGTATTTGAGGATTTATATTTTGAGTAACAACGCAGAAGTTGGACTTTATAAACAAACTTTATTTAGCATTTGAGAGGAATTTGTGCTCAAATTATTTCAATTTTTTGCACTTTCGTAGAATATTAAACTTTTCGAAACTTAATAGGATTAAGATATGATTCTTAACTTAAAGAAATATTTTCTCCGTTTTTTCATTATAGTGACCATAGCCTTTTGCCTACACGTATTATTGTATAGGGCATTTTTATCTAATACAGGCTTATCAATACAGTTTCTGTCAGAAATATACATCTTTCTGATTGTACTTTCAGCCGTACATATAATAGCTATTTATTGGTTGTTTAAAAAATGGCCTCGCTATTCAGGGTTTATATTTACTGGTTTAAGCTTGGGTAAAATGCTATTTAGTATTTTGTATCTATTTCCCTATATATTCCCCTCAAATGAACAATCAATTATGTGGGCGATGAATTTTATGGCGCTTTATTTTGTATTATTAACTTATGAGGTTATTTTTATTGCAAAAAGTATGGGAAAAAATCATTAAATTTAATGCCTGTTTTATAACAATAACTGAAACTAATTTTTCACATTTGTAACATAAACATTTTTACGTATTTTTTGTTTTAATGGCGTTGCTTAAAATTGACTTTGAAACAGACAATGTCTGAGATAATTATTGAAACCAATACAAGCATGATTGATAAGTGTGTGAAAACTCAACATGAGTATAAATTTAAACGGAAGAAATATTGCAAAATGAGATTAATAAATAGACTAGCTTTTTTAATATTAACTACTGTTTTACCGTTTTCGTTACATGCCTCCAATGAACACAAGGCTGATGAAGACTCACATGATAATTCAACGGAAGAAGAGTTTAATGCCACCGAAGTTATTATGCATCATATAGCCGATGCACACGATTGGCACCTTTTCGATAAAACAGACAAAGAAACAGGGGAAACGAAATCGGTAAGCATACCTTTGCCAGTAATACTATTCCACGAAGGAAATATAGACGTATTCATGTCATCTAAATTTAGCCACGGACACAGCACGGTTATTAAAGGCGATAGAGAATACATTTTATATCACAGTAAAATTTATTTAGCTGAACACGGCAAAATAGTTTACGACAATGAGCACCTTCCAACAAATATAAAGCCTTTAGATTTCTCTATTACAAAAATTGTAGCCTCTATGATGGTGTCAGCACTGTTATTATTGCTGATATTTATTCCGATGGCGCGTAAATACAAAAAGGGAAATGGTGTGCCATCAGGCATGCAGGGTTTTATGGAGCCAATTATTCTTTTTATTAAAGATGATATTGCCATACCGAATATTGGAGAACAGAAATACAAAAAGTTTTTGCCTTATTTAATTACAGTATTCTTTTTTATATGGTTTAATAATATGTTAGGGTTGTTTCCTACTGGAGCTAATGTGACTGGGAACATTGGATTAACATTTACCCTAGCATTTTTTACCATGATAATTACCAATGTAAGCGGAAACAAAAATTATTGGAAACATGTTTTTAATACACCGGGTGTACCTTGGTGGTTAAAATATCCAATTCCATTAATGCCATTTGTTGAACTAGTTGGTGTAATTGCCAAACCATTTGCTTTAATGATTCGTTTGTTTGCAAACATTACTGCTGGTCATATTATTGTACTTAGTTTGGTTTCGCTAATATTTATTTTTAAAACAATATATATTGCACCAGTATCTATTGCATTTGTATTATTTATGGATGTGTTAGAATTGTTGGTTGCTATATTACAAGCATATATTTTTACGTTGTTGTCGTCCTTGTTTATTGGCCTGGCTGTACAAGAACATCATTAATAAATTTTAATTAAAATAAACTAATTATGACTGGAATTTCAATTGCTGCAATCGGAGCTGGATTAGCTGTTATAGGTGCCGGATTAGGTATTGGTAAAATTGGTGGATCTGCAATGGATGCTATTGCTCGTCAACCTGAGGCTTATTCTTAGATTCAAACAGCTATGATTATTGCTGCTGCTCTTGTTGAGGGTGTAGCTCTTTTCGCTGTTGTTGTATCTTTACTTGTAGCAAAGTAAAAATCTTCTGTTCTCTTGCAACGGTTGGTTGCAAGAGAATTATTTTGAAAGGTGATTTTGGTTGAAGGATATTCCGGAGACCTTTAATATAAAAACTGAAAAAATGTTGGATTTAGTAATGCCAGCTATTGGTATAGTATTTTGGACGACGCTTATTTTCCTTATTCTATTGGTTCTGCTTAAAGTTTTTGCTTGGAAACCAATTTTGAATGCGGTAAAAGAACGTAACGATAGTATTTCCGAGGCTTTAAATTCGGCTGAAAAAGCCAAAGAGGAAATGTCAAAGTTGCAAGCTAGTAACGAGCAAGTTTTGAAAGAGGCACGTATTGAGCGTGACAATATTGTGAAAGAGGCGCGCGATTTAAAAGACCAAATGGTAGTTGATGCAAAAGCTTTGGCTAAAGTTGAGGCCGATAAAATTATTGAATCGGCAAAAAATGCCATCAATAATGAAAAACGTGCAGCTATTAACGATATTAAAAACCAAATAGCTTCTATTTCGGTTGACATTGCTGAAAAGCTTCTACAGAAAGAACTTGGAGATAAAAAAGGACAAGACGAGTTGATTAATAACTTGCTTGATAAAACAAACATAAACTAAGCAAACCATGAATCAAAGTAAAATATCGGTTCGCTATGCTAAAGCCTTTTTCCAAGTAGCACAAGAAAAAAATGTGCTTAAAGAATTACGCAGTAATATTGATTTAGTTTCACAGGCTTGTAAACAAACAGATTTTATTCTGTTGTTAGAAAGCCCAATTGTGAAAATTTATCGCAAAAAAGAAATATTTAGAAAGTTGTTTGGCGAAAATGTAAATGATCTGACTTTGAACTTTTTAAACATGATTGCAGATAATAAACGTGAAGCTTATATTCCAGCTATTTGTCGCAATTTTGTAGATCAATATAGAAAGCTTAATGGAATAAAAGCGGCAAAAGTCACCACAGCTACAGCACTTGATAAAAAAGAGGAAGAAAAAATAAAAGTAACTATAGCTAAATTATTTAATACACAGGTGGAATTAACTACCGAAGAAGATAGCGAGATTATTGGTGGTTTTATACTTAGGGTAGGCGACCAACAAATTGATGCCAGTGTAGCAAATAAATTACGCAAAATAGAGAGAGAATTTTTAAATACAACAATATAAAACACAAATATCAAAACACAAATTCTAAATAAAGTAATTTTTGAGATTTGAATTTTGATTTTTTGATTTTTTAAAAAATAAAAATATGGCAGACATTAAACCTTCAGAAGTTTCCTCAGTACTTAAGCGACAGCTTGAAGGCTTTAAATCGGAAAGCGAATTAGAAGAAGTAGGTACGGTATTAACCGTTGGAGATGGTATTGCCCGTATTTACGGATTAAGCAATGTACAATCAAACGAGTTAATTGAGTTTGAAAATGGTATTATGGGTATTTGCCTAAACCTTGAAGAAGATAATGTAGGGGCTGTGCTTTTAGGGCCATCGGAAGGTATTCGTGAGGGTGATACTGTAAAGCGAACAAAACGTATATCATCAATTAATGTTGGCGAAGGTTTACTTGGGCGTATTATAAATACCATTGGTCAGCCAATTGATGGCAAAGGACCTATTGAAGGAAAGTTATATGAAATGCCTCTTGAGCGTAAAGCTCCTGGTGTAATTTATCGCCAGCCTGTTACCGAGCCTTTACAAACAGGTTTAAAAGCTGTTGATGCTATGATTCCTATTGGACGAGGACAGCGTGAACTTATTATTGGTGACCGCCAAACTGGTAAATCAGCTATTGCTATTGATGCAATTATAAATCAAAAAGAATTTTACGATAAAGGAGAACCTGTTTTCTGTATTTATGTGGCTATTGGTTTAAAAGGTACTACCGTTGCCAATGTTGCAAA
The DNA here is from genome assembly GCA_030620515.1 of Salinivirgaceae bacterium. Lineage (GTDB taxonomy): Bacteria > Bacteroidota > Bacteroidia > Bacteroidales > SZUA-534 > JAUXEM01. The sequence goes on along the minus strand of JAUXEM010000008.1, from coordinate 35,659 downwards.
AACACTCGAGAAACATGGTGCAATGGCTTATACAACTATTGTAATGGCTACAGCATCGGACCCTGCTGCAATGCAATTTAATGCTCCTTTTGCCGGTGCTGCAATAGGCGAATTTTTTCGCGATACTGGTCGTCCAGCATTAGTAATTTACGATGACTTGTCGAAGCAAGCGGTTTCATATCGTGAGGTTTCTCTTTTACTTCGTCGTCCTCCGGGGCGTGAAGCATATCCTGGTGATGTGTTCTATTTGCACAGTCGTTTATTAGAGCGTGCTGCAAAAATTATTGATTCGGACGAGGTTGCTCGCCAAATGAACGATTTACCTCCAGTTTTGGCTGAGGCAAAAGATGAAAAAGGCGAGCCTTTAGTAAAGGGTGGTGGTTCATTAACGGCATTACCAATTATTGAAACACAAGCAGGCGACGTTTCGGCATATATTCCAACTAACGTAATTTCAATTACCGATGGTCAAATTTTCCTTGAGTCCGATTTATTTAACTCTGGTATTCGCCCGGCAATTAATGTGGGTATTTCGGTATCGCGTGTTGGTGGTAATGCTCAGATTAAATCCATGAAGAAAATTGCAGGAACACTAAAAATTGACCAAGCGCAATTCCGAGAACTGGAAGCTTTTTCGAAATTTGGTTCTGATATGGATGCTGCAACAATGGCTATTCTTGATAAGGGACGTAAAAATGTTGAGATTCTTAAACAAGGTCAGTATACCCCAATGGCAGTTGAAAAACAAATTGCAATTATTTATTGTGGCGTGAGAGGACTACTTCAGGATGTACCTGTTAACAAAGTTAAAGAGTTTGAAATAGAGTATTTGGAAAGAATGGAAATGAAGCATCAGAATGTATTAAGCTTACTTAGAGAGGGTAAACTTACCGATGAAGCGGAAGATACCATGAGGAATGTAGTGAAAGAATTAGCTGCAAAATATATTTAAATTAATTAGTAAGCAGTCTGCAACCTACAGTATTCAGTATGTTTTACTTTATATTGAAGGCTGGGTACTGAAGGCTGAAAGACTAAAAGATATGGCCAATTTAAAGGAAATACGAACACGGATGGCTTCGGTGAAAACCACTCGACAGGTAACAAGTGCCATGAAAATGGTATCGGCTGCCAAACTGAGGAAAGCACAAGAGGCAATAATCCGAATTAGACCTTACGCCGGTAAATTACATGATATTTTATCGAATCTTAGCGAAAGCTTAAGTTCAATGGAAGATAATCCTTATGCTATTGATAGAGGTTATAATAGAGTATTATTAGTAGTAATTAATTCGAATAGGGGATTATGTGGTGGTTTTAATGCTAATGTAAATAAGAAGGCTCTGCAGTTGGCTCATCATGAATTTGGAGAGCAACTTAAAGGTGGTGACTTAGATGTTTTAGCAATTGGTAAAAGTGCATTCGACTTTTTTACTCGTCGCGATTTTAGTGTCAAAAACGAAAACGATTTATACGACAACCTTGACTTTGACCATGTTTCACCCATAGCAAAAAGTGTTATGAAAGCTTTTACTGATGGTATGTACGACAAAGTTTATTTGGTATATAACCAGTTTAAAAATGCTGCAACTCAAATTTTAACTTCCGAGCAATTTCTTCCAATAGTACAAGAAGAAAATGAGGAATCAAATTCAAATATAGATTACTTGTTTGAGCCCTCGAAAGAAGAAATTGTAAAGGAATTAATTCCAAAATCGTTAAAAATACAATTTTACAGAGCAATATTAGATTCGAATGCAGCAGAGCATGGTGCAAGAATGACAGCTATGCACAAAGCAACCGATAATGCAACTGATTTATTAAAAGAATTGAAACTACATTATAATAAAGCACGTCAAACTTCAATTACAGGAGAAATTTTGGAAATTGTTAGTGGTGCTGAAGCTTTGAATGGATGATGAAAGCTGTTAGTTGGGAGCATTTAGCTTGGAGCAAACAATAATTATTAATTTTGAATTATGAGAGTAGTGCTCATAGACCTAGTATTTATATAAACTAATAACTGCTTTGAGATAACTCCTCTAAGCAATGTGCTTAATTAAATGATAAAAATACTTGTTACAGGAGGTGCCGGTTTTGTTGGTAGTGTATTGGCTGAAAAGCTTATTCGCGACAAGAATAATTACGTTGTAATTGTTGATGATTTATCAACTGGTAATATTGGTAAACTACCTGATTTACCTAAAGATAACTGGAGATTTATTAAATGCGATGTTAATGTATATGAAGACATGGCACCAATAATGACATCGTATCAGTTTGATTATGTTTTTCATTTTGCTGCTTTGGTTGGTGTATTAAGAACACAAGAATATCCGGTAAGTGTTCTGAAAGATATTGATGGAATTAAGAACATACTCTCTTTATGTAAAAATACTACAGTTAAAAGAGTATTCTTTTCATCATCATCTGAAATTTATGGTGACCCAGTTGAAATACCTCAAAATGTTTATACCACACCATTAAATAGCCGCTTACCATATGCAATTGTTAAGAATGTAGGCGAAGCTTTTATGCGTTCGTATAAGCAAGAATACGATTTAGATTATACTATTTTCCGCTTTTTTAATACTTATGGTTCAAAACAAAGTAAAGACTTTGTTATTAGTAAGTTTATACTTGCAGCGGTTAATGATCAAGACATTACTATTTATGGCGATGGCAAGCAAACACGTACTTTCTGTTATGTTGAAGATAATGTTGATGCTTGTTTAAAAACCTTTTACGACAATCAGTTTGTAAACGATGTAATAAACATTGGTGGTAATCGTGAGGTTACAATTCTTGAACTTGCCGAAATGGTGGTACGATTAACAAATTCTAAATCAAAAATTGTACATGTCGATCCTCTTAAAGATGGAGATATGAGGCGTAGACAACCCGATAATTCAGACATGAAATTACTGTTAGGGCGTGAATTGGTTGTTGTTGAAGATGGTATTAAAATAGTACTTGAAAAAGGATTATTTGAGTTGAAAGATTATGTAATATGCAAGGAACAGAATCGTTAAGAGCAGTTGTAGAGGAAAGAATTAGTAAGCTGGACTATACTATACAGCCGGTTAATCTATACGAACCTATTTCTTATACACTTAATAATAAAGGAAAACGAATACGTCCAATATTAACCTTATTGGCTTGTAATATGTTCTCTGACAAGATTGAAGATGCTGTAAATCCGGCAGTAGGGCTTGAGGTTTTTCATAACTTCACTCTTTTGCACGACGATATTATGGACGATGCTCCGGTACGTCGCGGCGAACCTACAGTACACATTAAATGGAATGCTAACACGGCTATTCTTTCAGGCGATACAATGATGATTGAGGCATACAAATTAGTATACCAAGCTCCTGATTATTGTTTGCGAAGTGTACTTGAATTGTTTTCCAATGTTGCAGTTGGTGTTTGCGAAGGGCAAATGTACGATATGGAATTCGAAAACCGAAATGATGTTACTGAGCAAGAGTACATTAAAATGATAACGCTAAAAACATCGGTGTTAATTGCAGGAGCCTTGAAAATAGGTGCTCTTATTGGTAAAGCAAATACTGAAGATGCTGAAAATATTTATCATTTTGGATTGAACCTTGGCATAGCTTTCCAATTGCTCGACGATTGGTTAGATGTGTATAGCGATCCTAAAGTTTTTGGCAAGAAAACCGGCGGAGACATTGTGGCGAACAAAAAAACCTATATGTTGATTTCGGCTTTGGCTAATGCAAAAAACAAGCAATTAGCAGAATTAAACGGTTTGTTAAGTAAGGAAACGTTTAACGAAAAAGAAAAGATTACTGCTGTTAAAAATATTTACAACAATTTAAATACTGGCGAACTAACTATGAATAAAGCAAAAGAGTATTCTAGTAAAGCATTTGAATATTTAAATAAAATTAAAGTAAGCGAAGATAAAAAGCAAACACTGCATGATTTAGGTGAGAGCTTATTAAATAGAATAAAGTAAAATATATCATTAAATACCAGCAAAATGGCTAAGAATATTGGTAAAATTATCCAGATTATTGGACCGGTAGTGGACATAAGTTTTGATCAGGAAGGCAGTGAACTTCCTAACATTTTAGATGCTGTAGAGATTACACGTAATGATGGCTCAAAGCTAATTTGTGAAGTGGAGCAACATATTGGTGAAAATACTGTGCGAGCAATTGCAATGGAGGCAACAGATGGTTTGCATCGTGGAATTGATGTTGTTGCTTTGGGTTCTCCAATAAAAATGCCCGTTGGCGATCAAATTAAAGGACGTCTAATGAATGTTACAGGCGATACAATTGACGGTATCGGATCTCTTCCGAAAGAAGATGGTTATCCTATTCACAGAGAAGCCCCAGAATACGATCAGTTATCGACCGATACTGAGGTGCTTTTTACAGGGATTAAAGTAATTGACCTTATAGAACCTTATGTGAAGGGTGGTAAAATTGGTCTTTTTGGAGGTGCTGGTGTAGGTAAAACAGTGCTTATTCAAGAATTAATTAACAACATTGCAGTAGGTTATTCTGGCATTTCAGTTTTTGCAGGTGTAGGAGAGCGTACTCGTGAGGGTAACGACTTGTTGCGCGAAATGATTGAAGCAGGTATTGTTGATTATGGAGATGAGTTTAGAAAAAATATGGAAGAAGGCGGATGGGATCTTTCAAAAGTTGACAAAGACGCCTTGCAGAACTCAAAACTAAGTATGGTTTTTGGTCAAATGAACGAGCCTCCTGGGGCACGTGCTCGTGTGGCTTTATCGGGTCTTTCGGTTGCTGAAAGTTTCCGCGATGGTGATGGCAAAGGAGCTGGACGCGATATACTTTTCTTTATTGATAATATTTTTAGATTTACTCAAGCAGGTTCTGAGGTGTCGGCACTTCTTGGACGTATGCCTTCTGCTGTTGGTTATCAACCAACCTTGGCTACCGAAATGGGTAACATGCAAGAGCGTATTACTTCAACAAAAAATGGTTCAATTACATCGGTGCAAGCAGTTTATGTTCCTGCCGATGACTTAACCGACCCTGCGCCTGCAACAACCTTTTCTCACCTTGATGCAACCACTGTATTAAGTCGTAAAATTGCTGAGCTAGGTATTTATCCAGCGGTTGATCCATTGGATTCAACATCGAGAATTCTTACTCCTGAAATTATTGGAAAAGAGCATTATGATACTGCGCAAAGAGTAATATACACCTTACAGCGCTATACTGAATTACAAGATATTATCTCTATCCTTGGTATGGATGAACTTTCAGAAGAAGATAAATTGGTAGTTCACCGTGCACGTCGTGTACAACGTTTTTTATCGCAGCCATTCCATGTTGCCGAAGCGTTTACAGGATTAAAAGGTGAGTTAGTAAGTATTGAAGATACCATTAAAGGTTTTAATATGATTCTGGATGGTGAAGTAGACCAATATCCAGAGGCTGCATTTAACCTTGTTGGTAATTTAGACCAAGCTATTGCAAAAGGAGAAAAAATGCTTGCAGAAGCAAAAAAATAGAAAAGAAGATTGTAGATGCTAGATTCTAGACTATGTTTCTAGATTCTAGAATCTAAAGTCTAACATCTAAAATAGAAAAAATGTATTTAGAGATTGTAACACCCGATAGCAAAATTTATACAGGTGAAGTTAAGCTTGTTCAAGTACCTGGAACAGATGGTTCTTTTGAGGTTCTAAAGAATCACGCACCCATAATTTCTACCTTAAATGCTGGTAAGGTAAAGATTGTGGAAGAAGATGATTCAGAAAAATTCTTTGATATTAGCAAAGGAGTTATTGAGGTGAATCGAAATGGAATTATTCTATTGGCTGAGAAGGTTTAAGAGAAAATATATTTTAATGAAAAGGGGAAGTTTTTTTTGAGATTTCCCCTTTTTTTTATTGTAATTATCATTTGTCTAAAATTTTCTTCTCTTTTTTAATGCGCCTCTAACCAATTATCACCAACACCAAAATCAACCGTTAGTGGAACAGATAATTGAGCGGCACTTTCCATCTCTTCAACTACAATTTTCTTTAAAGTTTCCAATTCCGTTTTAAGTACATCAAAAACCAATTCATCATGTACTTGTAATATCATTTTTGATTTTAATTGTTCGGCTTCTAATCTAGCTTGTACTTTAATCATTGCAATTTTTATTATATCGGCAGCAGCTCCCTGAATAGGGGCATTAATTGCATTTCGTTCTGCTGCGCCACGCACAATAGCATTATTAGCCTGAATGTCGTTTAAATACCTGCGACGACCAAATAATGTTTCAGCATAACCTAGTTGGCGCACTTTCTTAATGCTGTCGTCCATAAAAGTTTTCACCTTTGGATAACTTTCAAAGTAGTTGTCAATTATCGATTTAGCATCTTTACGAGAAATGTTTAGATTTTGCGCTAAACCAAAAGACGAAATACCATATATAATTCCGAAATTAGCCCCCTTCGCTTGGCTTCTCATATCTCTAGTTACTTCCGACAGTTCAGTTTTAAAGATTCTAGCAGCCGTTGCAGCATGAATGTCTTCACCATTTTTAAAGGCCTCAATTAAATGTTCATCCTCACTTAGGTGAGCCATTACACGTAATTCTATTTGCGAATAGTCAGCTGCAAATAACACATGTTCGTTGCTAGTTGGAATAAAAGCCTTTCGGATTTCACGACCCCTCTCTTCACGTATTGGTATGTTTTGAAGGTTTGGATTCTTTGAACTTAAGCGACCCGTAGAAGTTATGGTTTGGTTATACGATGTATGTATTTTGTTTGTTTTATCATGAATTAACAATGGTAAAGCCTCGATATAGGTAGATAGTAGTTTTTTAAGAGAGCGATAATCTAAAATGAATGCAATAATTGGATGTTTATCTGCTAGCTTACTTAAAACATCTTCCCCAGTAGCATATTGCTTTGTTTTTGTCTTTTTTGGATTATCTATTATTTTAAGATGTTCGAACAAAATTTCGCCCAGCTGTTTAGGCGAGGAGATGTTAAACTCGACACCAGCTTGTTTGTATATTTCAGATTCAACTCTAAGTAGCTCTTTATTTAACTCTTTAGCATAAATAGTTAAACCCTCTTTGTTTAGCTTAATACCCTCATATTCCATGTTGGCTAAAACAGGAATTAGTGTGGTTTCCATGTTGGTAAAAAGAGCATCCATTTTATATTTTTTAAGCTCCTTTTTTAAAGGTTCAACCAATTGTAGGGTAATATCGGCATCTTCGCAAGCATAATTCTTTAATAAATCAATGTTTACTTGACGCATATTAATCTGGTTCTTTCCTTTTTTTCCTATTAGTTCTTCGGTAGTAATGGTTTGATACTGCAAGTAATTCTTTGCCAAAGCGTCTAAATTATGACGATGCTCAGGTTGAATTAGGTAGTGAGCAATCATAGTATCGAATAGTGGGCCTTCAACTTTTATATCGTAATTCTTAAGAACTAAAATATCATACTTAATGTTTTGCCCAATTTTCACAATGTTTGTATTCTCAAAAAACGGTTTAAAAACGCTTACTATTTCTTTTGCCTCGTTGTAATTTTCATTTACCGAAACATAATAAGCAGCATTAGCCGAATAACTAAACGAAAAGCCTACTAATTCAGCAGAATGAATTTCAAGCGATGTTGTTTCCGTATCGAAACACACTTCTTTTTGTAATAGCAGTTCTTTTAACAAAGTCTCTGCCTCGGAAATAGTTTCAATATGTTTGTAATCTGTTTTGCCGTCATTAAAGTTTCTATATGCCTTTTCGGGTTCTTCCGTTTCTTGTATAGGCTGGTCGAATAGCGATTGTTGTATTGGCTGCGAAGTAGGCTTGGTAGCATGCGTGCTTATGCTTTGCGCAGCTTGTTTTCCAAGAACCCGTGGTATTAGGTTGTTAAATTCAAGTCGATTAAATAGATCCATAATTTTCTCCTCGTCAGGACTAGTAATCTCATAATCGGCGGAATTAAAATCAACCTGTACTTCCTTATCAATTGTTGCTAAAACTTTCGATAGGGCTATTTGCTCTTTAAAGTTTATTAAATTCTCTTTTTGTTTTCCTTTAAGCTGGTCAAGGTTATCGTAAATGCCTTCGATAGACCCAAAGCTTGTAATTAACTTTTCGGCTCCTTTTGGACCAACACCTGGGCAACCAGGAATATTGTCGGCACTATCGCCCATTAATCCGAGTAAATCGATAATATGATCGGTTGTTACTTTGAATTTTTCTAATACTTTTTCTTTGTCCCAAATCTCAGCTTCATTTCCTCCTCGCGCTGGTTTATAAACAAATATATTTTCGGTTACAAGCTGTGCATAATCTTTATCGGGAGTCATCATAAATACTTTGAAGCCCTCTATTTCTGCCTTGTTTGCAAGTGTTCCAATTACATCGTCTGCCTCAAACCCGGCTACTTCAACCACAGGAATATTCATGGCAGTAATCATTTCTTTTATGTAAGGTATTGATTGGCGCAAATCGTCGGGCATTGCTTCACGATGTGCCTTATATTCTTTATACATTTCATGTCGGAATGTAGGTCCCTTGGGGTCGAACACCACACCTAAATGACTTGGTTTTTGTTTGTTAATAACCTCAAGCATTGTATTGGCAAAACCAAAAACAGCCGAAGTGTTTTCTCCTTTCGAATTTATTCTCGGATTTTTAATAAACGCAAAGTATGAACGGTAAGCAAGAGCATAAGCATCGAGCAAAAAGATAGTTTTTTCAGACATGGAACTATTGTTTTTCTATTTAGAGCAAATATAGAAAACCCATTTGGCTTATGGATTCATATGTGTGCTTTTCTTTTTAAAAAGTACAATCACTGATGTGGGAAAGGCTAAACCACACTGGATTGAAAATCAATAGGTTTTGAAAGCGAATGAAATACGAACATTTATTTACCACTAAGGGACTGTGCAGAAATAAATTGACATTTTCATGCGAAGTTATTATGCTTTTTGAAGAATCAAAAAAATTAATTACGAGAAAATACTTGATACACAGCTAAAACTCAATTATGTTACTGATTAAAACGATGTTGATCTCGAGATAGAAAATGACGATTATAATATGTAGTTAAGAAAGTATTATTGATTTTCATGAAATATCAAGTTATTTTGAAATAGTTCCTAAGATCTAAAGTCACTAAGAATACTATCAATAGGCTTTTTTACTTTGTGCTTTTGTGCCTTGGTGGGTTAGCCACAGTAAGGTAAATTTTGTAGAAATTAATGAGGATTTTAACCTTTAACTTGATAATAAAGATTTATCCTATTCATTATCGGATGCAAACCATTCTGCATATGAATTAGCAGTTTCAAAAAGACGCAAGTTGTGTAGCTTAACATTGCTTGGCAGGTGCTTTTTAATTATTTCGACAAATTCTTGAATTAATTTTTCAGAAGTAGGTTGGTATTTAGAAACAATTAGCTTCGAAAACATATCATGGTTTGAGGCCTTGAAATCAGACTTTTCATTAACCACAAAAGCATGGTCGTACACCTCTACAATATTTTTATTAACAAGCTTTTTTAATTCACTAAAGTCTAGTACCATTCCAAGTTTTGGACTGGATGAGTCAGAAATTGGTTCGCCAATAACAGTAACTTTTAATTTATAGGAATGGCCATGAATATGTTTACATAATCCATCATAATTTAAGAGTGCATGTGCCATCTCAAAATCAAATTCTTTACTTACTCTTATTAAAGCCATTATTAAAAGGTATTTGTTTAAACTCTTATGATTATTTGTTTTTAGAACAATTAATTTTGTCTGTTATTGCATACAAAAATAGTGTTTTTAATAGCCATGTTCTAACAATAGTAAAACATAAAGGTATATTTACACTATATTTTTTGTAATTTCATAAATAATTAACTCAATTTTTACCAGAATGTTCAAGTCTAACTATGTAATAATAATATTCGGATTGCTGTTGTTAAGTTGTACAAGTAAAAACAACAGTAATAAATTAGATCAAGATAAAATAGATGCAGCTACGGATTCTTCCATTGAATTAATACTACAAGTATCTGGCGAAGTGGAGGAAGATGTTATATTCTATAATATGTTGTATCCTATTGATTTGGGTGTACTAATTGATAAACGGAATTCCTATTACAATTCTACTTTGCTAAATCCACTAAATAATATCTCAAAATATAATGAAAGCACTCAAAGGGCTACCGCTCTTGGCGTATACGGGGCTGACTTAAGCTACCTTTGGGTATTTAAGCAAGGTCAGCAAGCTCTTTCTTATTTTACAGCAATTAAACAATTAGCTGACGACCTTGGAATACCAGAAGAGTATGTTGATATCTCAGCAAACAAAGCGGAAATGTATACCGATAATATTGACACATTAATTCATATAGCTCGACAAGCATACTACGCTTGCGATAAATATTTAATTGAAAGAGATCAGCAGGATTTAGCTGTATTGGTATTATTAGGAGGCTGGGTTGAAACAATGCATACAGCAGTTTTTCTTTATACACATCCAAACAGCCGAATGGCATGTAAAATTATTAGTCAAAAATATTCGTTAGCAAGCCTGTTGAATTTATTATATAAACAACCAGACAATGCATTATTAACCGTTTATGGCAATAAGCTTAATGATTTGTTGGAAGAGTTTGATCGTCTACAAAATATTCACTTTTCCGATCAATTAGTAATTGATACTTTACGGAAGACAATTACTTTTAATTCAACAAAAGAATTGGAGATTAGCCCAGAAGAGTTTGAGCAATTAAAAAGTCAGATAACAGAGATTCGTGAATTAATAATTAATTAGAATTTATAGATTGTTACTAATTAACTTATAAAAAGAATTTATTAATTAGAAATCCGAATCCGAGTAACATAACAAAAGCAATACTAAAGAACCAAAGAACCTGTATTGTCTCATTTCTTGACCAAAATGAATTTTTATATGTGAGTTCTTCGAGCGTTTCTTCCTGCTCCATTTTGTTTAATACTACTTCTTTATTATTTGTTTGTTCCATAGTTGAATTTCTAAAACAAAAATATATGACTATCTCTTTTAATTAAACCCCATAAAAACTGATTTATTATTAGGTATATATACGCAGTTTGACTCTTGCATAAAAGCATTACCATTTGCATTTATTTCAAGATAATATTATTATGTTAATATCTAACATGATTATTAACTGGTAATATTTTATTACTTTTACTTATTGAATACTAATATTTTACCAAAGAAATACCTTTATTTTTTAAAATTCTAAAAGAATTATTAGAAAAAAAAGTTGTGCCTGCTTGGCATCTGTCTGTCGGTAGGCTGGGCAGACAGGTTTATGCCATGAAACTTCATGTACTAGAGTTCACTACAAGGATATGAATAAATATGAATGTTACATGTTAATAGAAAGTTGCAATTCAAAATTTAGAATTAAAGTTATTAAAAGCACAAACCCTTAAATACATTTTTCACTAATGAATAAAATATTCGGATTAATATTTGTTTCTCTAATTGTAGGGTTTGCTTGCACAAACAACACACAAGAACAACAAGATAATAGTAAAGAGAGCATAGAAACAAATGTTGTGGAATTTAATGCTAGTGATTATAAAATGGAAGACATTGTCTTTTATAATCTTTTTTCACCAGTTGATTTATCTTATTTGCTTACTAAGGATGTTTCGTTTTATAACTCATCGTTATTAAATCCATTAAATAATATTACCAATTATAATGAAAGTGTTAAAGCAGCTTTAAATTTGGGTGTGTATGGTGCCGATATAAGTTATTTGTGGCTGTTTAATCAATCGCAACAGGCTAATTCATATTTAATAGCTATTCAGGTACTTTCTGATCAGCTTGGGATTCCTCGTGATTTTGTGGATTTTACTATTAACGATGCTGAAAACCACGTTAACAATTTAGATACTTTAATTTCTATAGCTCGTGAATCGTATTATACAGCAGAGGTTTATTTAAAAGATTCGGGACGAGAACATACCGCTAGTTTAATTCTATTTGGAGGTTGGATTGAAACATTATATATAGCTATAAATATGTATGACCGACCCGATGAAAGAATAGTTAGTAGGGTTGCTTCGCAGAAATTCTCAGCCAATAGTTTGTTTAAACTTATGCAGATGTCGCAAAATAAAATAAGTGTATCGGAGTACTTTCTGCTTATTAAAAAGATGAATAATTTGTTTGAAGAAATGGAAATAAAATTCCCTTCTGAGAGTTTGGTTATTGATACATCTAAAAGAAAAATTTTTGTTGCAGAGGGAGCCCTTATTAATTTAAGCGATGAACAAATTGAACAGATTAGAACTTTAACTAAACAAATTAGAACACATATAATTGAGTAGTTTGAGAACCTAATGACCTCTGGTTGTTGGGTCACGAAGTATCTTGCCTCTTTTTTTTGTGGGACACGCTGCTTCTAGCTGCGTGAATAAATATTCGGCTAGAAGCCGAATGACCCAGAAGCCGAATGACTCATTATTGGGAGGGAGACTCAGAACTAATACGCAACCTTGTCCTCGTTGTCCTGCCAAGCATCAAAAGCCTTAATGGTCTTTTTAGGCAAAAGTTGTGTGAAGCTAACTTTTCGTTTATCTATCGCTAAATCAATTTCATCGTAAATAAAAGAATTATCGAAGCCAATATTTCGAGCATCGGTTTTATTATTGCCATTAACCATCTTGTGAATATGTGCCCAATAAATTGTACCCAAGCACATTGGGCAAGTTTTACACGAAGTGTATATAACATATCCTGATAAATCAAAAGTTTTTAATGCTTTACAAGCTTTTATAATTGCATTTACCTCGGCATGGGCTGTTGGGTTATTCTCAATAGTTACACTGATAGCAGAAGCAGAAATAATTTCCCCATCCTTAACTATTACTGCATCAAAAGGACTAGCACCATTTTTAACATTAGCTATAGATAGTTGAATATCATATATTTACTATACATTTAATTTTCTTTATATAAATATAGTAGTACATTATATTTTGAAACCTGCTTGGTGGCAGATAGGTATGAGCTTGCCTGCCTTTATCGAATTGCTCATGTGGTCTTAATCGGGAAGGTAGTGAGATGAACTATAATGTACTGATATTCTGTATATTAGGCAAATTTGCAAGTTTTATGCAACACTCTTATTATAGTCTAGATATAAAATATTAACGAACTATTGGTTTATGAAATGCCTCTGCTATTAAAATAATATATTGAAAATCAATCAATTGCTAAAGTTACTTCATAAATCACATTAACATAAAATTAAATTGTACTTACTGATATTCTACTGGATTATGTGGGTTGAATTGCAAATATATCTCTTCTTTTTTTTTGTAATATGGTAATTTTATTGCTTAAATTTTAAAAATAGATGCATTTTTGAAATTCTCTTTCCTTACAGGTTTCGAAAAAATATATGCTTTTAGTATATTCGCCCAAAGTTTTAAACTCTATGTCATAATGAAAAAAATATTAGCCGTTTTTTTATCTGCCATTCACTATTTCGCTTTCATTGCAATTGTAATAATTTCTCACCCTATTCAGGCAATTGCTTTAAAAGTTTTTGGTTATCAAGCCCATAAAAATGTCATTGATGTGCTTAACTTTTTACTAGTGCAAACAGTGTATTTATTGCTATGTCGCCCAAGTTTTCGTGGAATTAGCAAATTACCAAAAGATACGCCATTCATAATAGTTTCAAACCATCAAAGCATGTACGATATAGCTCCAATTGGATGGGCTTTTAGAAAGCATCATCCAAAATATATATCTAAAAAAGAGCTGAGTAAAAAACTATCTGGAATATCCTACAATCTTAAAAATGGAGGTTCTGTTCTTATTGATAGAAAGAATGGGTCCCAATCAATTAAAGAGATTCTCAAACTTGGAAAGAATATGGAAAGCAAATACTGGTCGGCATGTATTTTTCCTGAAGGTTCACGGAGTACGACAGGTGAGCTTCGTAAGTTCCAAGAGGCAGGTTTTAAAACTTTGCTGAAAGCAGCGCCCACAGCATTAATTGTTCCTTTTGTAGTAAATGGTAATTACAAATTACATAAATGGGGGAAGTTTCCTCTTAATATTGGAATACGATTAAAATATACTGCATTAGAGCCTATTGATAGGAATAGTGTTGATAGCGAGCAATTGCTTGATATAGTAAAAGAAAAGATTGGTGATTGTTTAGCTGTTTAGTTTTTTACTTGCTTTAAAGTTGCTAGTGCTTTTTTTTGTAAATACCTTTCGTTACTTTTTGTGACTGTTTTTTATTTAGGAAAGGCAAAAAAATCATGCATAGCCGTAGCTACGGTTTAATTTTTTAACACATCATAAAGGAAATAGAGTTGTAAAAATATGGAAGCGTATTTATTAATCAATGCACTAGGTTTATCTATAATTTAAATACCATGAACTATATATATATTCTAACGAAAATTGAAAATAACATTTTATATGTAACCCTAAACCGACCACAAAAACATAATGCGTTATGTATTGATATGGTAATTGAGCTAAACCATGCGTTTACCGAAGCTAATAATATAAGAAACATTAAAGCATTATTTTTACTTGGTAACGATAAAGCATTTAGTGCAGGGGGCGATTTAATTGAAATGAAAGCTCTTGACCAAAAGGAGGCTGAAAAAAGAAGCGCTTTTGTACAAACTACTTTTCAGTTATTGAATGAAATAGAAGTACCTGTAGTTGCTTTTATTTCAGGTATCTGTTTTGGTGGCGGTTTGGAATTAGCAATGCATTGCGACTTTTGTATATGTGCTGACAATACTCGCCTTGCCTTACCTGAAGTGCGATATGGTATGATACCAGGCGCTGGTGGGACCGTTCAGCTACCTATTCACTTAGGAAATGCCGATGCCTCTTTTTATTTACTCACAGGAGACGACATTCCTTTGAACAAGGCATTAAATGCTGGTCTTATTCAGAATGTAGTTTTGCTTAATGCGTTTAAAAAAGAATTAAGTGAACAAGCTGAATATTTCGGAAAAGCATCAAAAGAGGCCTTAGTTGCCATAAAAAAGATGTTGCGTGAGAATAGTAAAACCAACTTGCGTGAGATATATAAAAAGGAGGCCATGTGGTTTTCTTCACTACTATCGAAAAAAGGACACAAAGAGATTGAAAGTAAATTTGAGAAAAACTAATAGTTTTTTAAGCTTATTAAAAATTTTAAATAAAAGATATTTAGTTAATAACCCAAAGCACTAAATTAATGTACGAGAATTTAATATTTAGCGGATATGGATTTGTTACTGGTAAACATAAAGTAAGCAATAGCGATATTGATAAACTAATTGATAATAACTATTTTACTGGTTTAGATAAGGAAAGAATTACACATTCGGATAAATTTAAAGCGGTAAAAGAGAAGCTTCCTACTGTTGAGCCATTCGATTATATGGCAGAGCACATGATGGGGTTTAAAACCCGCTATCATGTTGTTCCATTTCCTCCAAGAGCCGAGCTTTACGAAACTGCTGAATCTAGCTTAGATTTGTTGGTTGGGGCAATTCAAAAGGCTTTTGATGATTCGGGAGTTCACCCAGAGGATGTTGCTGCTTGGATTATAGGAACAGCTACTCCTCATGAAATGGCTCCAGGTATTGCCGAAACAGCAAAATGCTTTTTTACCCAAATGGATAACCGTACCCAAACCATGACAACTACATCGGCATGCGTTGGTTTTAATATCAATATTGAGAGAGCAGTAAGCTATTTTAAAAGTCACCCAGAGGCTAATCATATTGTGGTTGCACATACTGAGGTAATGAGTAATTTATTGCTCAACGAAAATGATTTTGTGCCGTTTACTACTTTTGGAGATGGGGCTGCCGCAGTGATTGTTAGTAGGGTGCAGTCTGATAAAAAAGAAGGAATACTCGATGTGGTAAATTATGAAGATATGGCAATGATTGACTTTTTGGGAGCTGATCGTAAGGGGAATCTAATTATGGATCCTCGAAGAGTTAAGTGGAGAGCTGTACCAAATATTGTTAGGTCAGCAAATGAATTGCTTGAAAAACAAAATTGGACAAAAGATACAATAGACTTATTCATACCGCATCAAACAGGAAACGCTATTGTGCATAGTGCAGGTAAAAAATTAGATATGCCACCTGAGAAGGTGTTTCAAGAAATACAGTATGAATTTGGCAACTTGTCTGGAGCATCGATACCAGCCTCCTTGGCTTATTTAAAAATGAATAAGCGATTATTGGCAGGAATGAAAATTGTTACTTCAGTTACTGGGCTTGGTGGTGAGCTTGGAGGATTCTCCTACATTGTTCCTGAAAAAAGTGGGTTTACACCTCGAAACAATGATCTGGAAAATAAAATTGCTCTAGTAACAGGTTGCACTGGCGGTTTAGGAGGTGAAATATCACGTCAATTAGCCGATAAAGGTTGTAGGGTAATATTGCATTACAATTCCAATGCCGATAAAGCTCAAAAAATACTTTCTGAACTTCCAAATCAGCAATTAAAGCATATCTGCTTAAAAGCTAATTTTGCCGAAGAAGCTGAAATAGACACTCTCATTCAGCAAGTTAAGAACGAAACAAAGGAGTTAAATTTTTTAATTCATACTGTTGCTGTTACGGGTAGCCTTTCTAAAGCTTCGGAAGTAAGCGATGAAGAAATGGAGTGGGTTGAAAATATAAACCATGTGAATCAGCAACGATTAACCGAGGGATTAACCGATATTTTAACTGAAACTGTTTTGTTTACAGGATCAATTGCACAAGATGCACAGTTTAGTGGTTCATCTTCTTATGTTGCTTCAAAACGCGGTTTATTTGGATTTGCATCTGGCTATGCTCGCCTTCAATATCCAAACATAAAATGTGTTTATTACATACCTGGAGTTATTAATGGTGGAATGACCGAAGTGTTAAACGACGCTCAAATTCAAGGATCGATGTTGGCCGTTGGACAGAAGCATTTAATACCTCTTAAAGATATCGCTGGTCGTATAGTAAAATCAATGTATATTCCTAAAGTAGCTAATGTTCGTACCGAATATCATGGAGTATTAACCGTACGAAAAGATGGATATACAAAATATTAAGCATTATAGAAAATGACAACAAGTGAGAACAACAACTTGCTAAATAATTTAGCAGATTTATTAGAGAAGAATAAGCTTGATATAGCAAAAGCCAATACCGAAGATGTACTTACCTCTTTGCAAACTAATGTTGAGAATATTGAAAGAGGAATAGCATCGCTGAGAGCATATGTAGGCATTAATCTTTCTCACACTTCAGAATTATCAGGAGGTGTCTCAGCTTACTCTTGTTATGGAGACCCTTCGTTTTCCTTATTTGGAATGGTATTAGCACCAGCTATTAAATTGGGTGGTAATAATGCACATATTTTAATAGGTTTTCCGAGTATATTAAAAAAATATGGCTTGTGTCTTGAGAAACTAATTTCGAATAGTGACTTATTACCAAACCTTAGTTTTTGCTATGGCACAAAGAATTTTATGAGCAAAACTTTATCCATGACAACAATTAAACATTGTGTTGTTTTTGGAGATAAGTGGGTGTATAAATATATTGATGAGTTTAAAAAGATTAAATCTTTAACCTACTATGGACCCGGAAATAACACTGCAGTAATACTATCAGATATTAATATAGAACAAGCTATTGATAAAATTCTGGAATCGGCTTTCATTCTTTCTGGTCAAGTAGCAGTTTCTATTAATCGTTGTATAATTGATAACAGAATTGATAAAGTTAAAGTGGCAGCTTTATTTTACGATAAGTTAATGAAAATTACTTGTGGAGAGGATCCTAGTAATTATGTAACTCCAATTATTCCACCATATTTAATAGAGCAACTGGAACAAAGAGTTAGCGAAGCGGAAAAAAAAGATTCTATTATCACGAATTATAGTGTAAATAAGAATGAAAAAAGCACGCTAATTTCTCCTAGTTTAATATGGTTGCATAATACGGATTCTAATATTTGGAAAGATTATCATTTTGCTCCAGTATTACCCATTGTTTTTCTTGATTTTAATGAAATTGCTAAGGAAATTAATAATACTAACTATGGTATTTACACCACCTTATGGGGGGCTGAAGAAGAAATAGACCAACTTACACCTGAAATATTAAAAGAACATATTATGGTGTTAAAGAATAAATCTATTCTTGATATTATTACTACTGAAAATGGTTACATTGGAACTTGGGGTGGATACAAAAATTCAGGTTTTACATTAAGCAAAGAAACAAATTGGGAAGCCAAATCAGGGAGTTTTAGTTTGTTAGAAACGTTTACAAAATAATACAGCATATGATAACTAGCTATATTTTCTCGGGGATGGGTCATTCGGCAGGTAAATTTCAAATAAGCAATGAGTTTATTGCCGATGCACTACGTAAAGGGTTCTTACGTGGCTTTGATGAAGAAAGAATGGCAAAAAGCAAGAATTACCAAGCCTATAAAGTGAAGCATCATGATATTGGACCCTTTGATTATTTTGTGCGTGAGAAAATGGGCTTTATTACACGTTGGCATGTTACGCCTTTTCCTCCCACGAGAAAAAAATTAAATTATGCTGAAACCTCTCTTGAACTTGGGGTAAAAGCAGCAGATATGGCAATGAAAGATGCCGGCATAACGCCTAAGCAGATTGATGCATGGTTTGTAAGTACGGTTTCACCACATCAAAAAGCCCCAGGTATTGCAGCAGCTATTAAATCACATTTTGTTGCATTTAACAATTTTAAACCTGCTTATACATTAACATCAGGTTGTGCTGGTTTTAATATTAATTTGGAAAGGGCTATTGAGTATTTAAAAGCTAATTCAGAAGCAAAACATGTAGTTGTTGGGCATGCCGAAACAATGTCGTCCTTTTTAACGCAAAGGGTTAAATTTGTTCCTTTTGTAACCTTTGCCGATGGCGCTGCTTTTGTGGTATTAAGTCGCACTGAAACAGATACTCCACAGGGTGTTTTAAACGTGAATAATTATCAGGATATGCAAATGGTTGATTTTGTTGGAGTCGATAAAAATTGGAATCTATATATGGATGATTCACTTATTAAAGACCGAGCAATAAAAAATATTCCAGAAGCTTCTGTTGAAATATTAAATAAATCGGATTGGAAAGCAGAAGATGTAGATTTATGTGTGCCGCACCAAACTGGGAATGCTATATTATATCCGGCAGCAAAACTGCTTGGTTTAACACCACAACAAGTTTACTTAGAAGCACAGCATGAATATGGAAATATTTCAGGAGCAACTGTTCCAATAGCTTTCTCCATGCTAAACAAAGCTGGAAAACTAAAGCCAGGAATGAAAATACTTAGCCCAATGGCCGGAGTAGGGGGAAACTACGGAGCATTTTCTTATGTGGTACCTGAAAAAAAATATTCATTGGAAAAATTAACCCGCCTTTTTAAAGGAGATTTAAAGGAAAAAACTGCTCTGGTTCTGGGAGCAAGTGGGACTTTAGGTTCTGAAATAGCAAAGGAACTTATAGTACGAGGAGCAAATGTAATTTTACATTATAATAAGCATAATCAGAAAATTGCAGAATTAGAATTATTTGCCAAAAATAATAATGTAGTAGCGGAAAGCTATCAGGCTAATTTTAATGTAAAAGAGCAAATAGAAAGGATTATTGAAATTTTGGTTTGTAAGGATAGAGAAATTAATTTCTTTGTAAATGCAGCAGGTGTTTTAATGAGCAGAAAAAAGGGTAAGGTGTTGAATGTTAATCATTATGCGCCATTAAAAATATTCAAAAGTATTATACCTTACTTAAAAGGGACTGCTCTTTTTGTGGGTGCTGCCGCTGAAGATGTTAATGTTCCAGAAATACACAATTTTATTTCGGCAAAAAGGAGCTTGCATGGTACAATGGCTTCAATGAGTGGTGAAATACTAAAAGCTGGGAATTATTTAGTTTGGTATATTCCTGGAGTATTAAGCGAAGGAATGCTTCGGAACATTGATCCAAAAGCTTTATATCAGTTTACCGTAGAAATAGGACAGGAAAAACCATTGCTAGCTAATGAAACGGCATTTCGAATTGTAAATTCATTATATATACCTAAGGTAGAAGGAACGCATCATAATTATGAAAACGCCTTGGTAGTTAGACGTGATGGGTATCAGCTAGAGGTAGATATCTAATAAATGGAAACTATTATTTTTAAATAACATACCATGGAAAAAAAGTTCTATATAATTAACATTATTCTATTTATTAGTTTATCATTTGTATTACCAAGTTGCGATAAACATGAGGATAGTTTGTATACAGTAGAGAATAATTGGATATACACTAATATGAACGATTTTTATTTTTGGTGTAACAATATTGAGGATAATAATGTGCCGGGTTCTATGTATCCAGAAGATTACTTTTATAGTTTAACATACGACCAGGAAGATAAATGGTCGTACATAACCGATGACTATGCTGGTTTAATGGCAAGCTTAACAGGTGAACCAGTTACCATGGGTTACTCACCCACCTTTGGGCAGTTTACTGGATCAAACAATGTTTTTATGGTAATTGAGTATGTATATCCTAACTCACCTGCTGCCAAAGCTGGATTGCAAAGAGGCGATATTGTAATGGAAATTAATGATAAGCAATTAAATACTAACAACTATGCTGATTTGTTTCATTCTAACACACAAACTTTAACTCTTGCTGAAAACACAAGTAATGGCTTGCAAATTACAGACGAAAAATTGTATATGAATGCCGAGTTAATACAAGTAAATCCAGTTGTTTTTGATACTATTTTTGAATCAAATAATACAAAAATTGGTTATTGTGTTATAACTGAATTTATTGATGATGCAGCATTTATTCAACATGTTGGTGAATCTCTTAAGCGTTTTAAGACATCAGGAATTGATGAATTAATTGTTGATTTTCGCTATAATGGCGGTGGTTATATGAACTCTGCTCAATGGTTGTCGTCTGCAATTGCCCCTACCAGCGTAATAAACAATAAGTCGATACTTACTAATATTAATTACAACAATAAACTTAATGCTATATCTTCTATAGTAGAAAGAGAGATAAGATTCATTGAGAATGATGTAAATCTAGATTTAAGCAATATATATTTCCTATGCGCTAGAGGCACTGCATCTGCTAGTGAATTAGTAATGATAGGCTTAATGCCATACATGAATGTTGTATCAATAGGAGAAAATACTTTTGGTAAATATACTGGTTCGTGGGTAATTCCTGATATGGAAACTCCCCCAAGACATAATTGGGCAATGATGCCTATTGTATTAAAGTACTCAAATGCAAATGGCTATACAGAATTTAAAGATGGATTAAGTCCTAATTATTTTATTAAAGACGAAATGATGAATGCTCTGCCATTTGGCAACCTTAACGATCCTATATTAGCCCAAGCAATACAACTGTGTGGGGGTATTGTGGTTAAGTCAAATTTTATACCAAAGAATACTACATTTCAGTTTGAAAGATTTTTTAGTAAGCAGCAAAAAAATAAAATGAATCTTTTCATGCAACAACGCATTAACTAAGAGTGGATCATAAGAAGCTTTGTATGTGATGTTTATACACATTTGTCTATTCAATGGTTCGGTATGCTTTTATATCTTTCTGATTAATAGTTAATTACAACAATTAGCAAATATAGCTAATTGATTTAATATCAAATCTTTGCGACTTAACGAGAAACAAATACCTGTCTGCAACAGGCAGGTTTAACGAAGTATTATCTATTGTAACATACTAAAAAATGTTTACTAAAATATTAATACAGTAGCAACCATACTTTCTAAATATTGGAATGTTAGGGTGCTATTTTATAATATTCAATAGGTTCGTCTCAATTTATAGATAATAATTGAGGTTTTAAAAAAAAAAATCCTCATATTTATTCATAAATTAGCATAAGTGGATAGTCATGTGGCTTATTCATTATTGTTTAGTTTTATATGCAGTTTTTAAGGGGACAATTAAGTATAACAGAAAAGCCTTCACGAATGAAATTTAGGTTCAGATTATTAATAAGAATGCTAGTACTTATTTTAAGTATTTCAGTATTAATTTTTTATATCTCTTCAAATATTATAAGTAAGAACTTTAAAAAAGTTGCTTATAGTGAGGCTTTTGAAACAAATAGTAACGAGGCAGCTAAATTAGCATCAATAATTAAAACTAATTTAAATAAAGATTTTGATAAAATACGTACCATAGCCCAATTAATGCAAACCAATACTACTTTAGACTGGTATAGTAAAAGAGACATATTCAATAATACTACTGCTGAGCTCGTACGCAATAATACAGATTTTGTTGGCATCTGGGATTCTTGGGAACTGCGTTTTGTCGATAATAATTGGGACTTACCATACGGAAGAATTACTAACTATCAGATTTGGAAATCAGGACACCTTGAGCATACTATTGATTCCTTAGATTTAGATGGGGATGATTTTGAGAATAATTATGCTTTTATAAAACTTTTACCTGAAGAGGCTATTGAAAATCCAGTTTGGCATTCCTATACGGGAAAATCTGTAGACAAAATTTTTAAAACTAGCCTAATGATGCCTATACTTGTTAATGACGAGTTTGCAGGTATTGTCGGGGCAGAGCTAAACTTAACCAAGTATAACCAGTTATTAGATTCTTTATCGAGTACAAATGCCTTTGATATTATGTTTTTCTCCTTTAATGGAGATATAATTTATCATCCAAACAAAAATACAATAGGAAGCAATATTATTGAAACAGATACTCTTTTGGCTCGTACGTTTAGTATTTTAGATAGAATACAATCAGGAGAAAATTCGAGCTTTACATTAAAAAGTAAATCGGGAATAGATAGTCTGAATTTTGCTATTTCATCTTTTAAAATAGCAAATACCGCAACGCCATGGTGTGTAGTTGTGTCTGCCCCATTGATAACTATTGAGTCTCAGATAGATAGCATGTTAAAGGTTGTTGTTAATGCAGGAATTTTAGGTTTAGTAATTATTATAATAGTTATATTTTTTAATGCTATTGGTTTAATCTCACCATTACAAAAAACTACTGAGTTGGTAAAAAAATTGGCAGGTGGCGATGTTCATAATGTTAAAAAATTAGTTATAAATACTGCCGATGAAACTAAAGATATGGCAGATTCCACAAACACTGTTATTGATGGATTAAATCAAGTGACAAACTTCGCTGAAAATATTGGTAATGGAAATTATTCATATGAATTTAACCAGTTAAGTAAGGAGGATATATTAGGACGAGCAATTCTTGAAATGAGAAATAGTTTAGCTAGTGCTCGCGAAGAGGAGAAGCAAAGAATTGTTGAGGAAGAAAATATGAATTGGGCTTCTCAGGGTATGAATATTTTCAATAAGATTCTTCGTGTTGATAATCAAAATTTAGAAAATCTTACCTATAGTATTATAGAAACAATTACTATTTATTTAGGGGCTCATATGGGGGGTATTTATTTAAAGTCTCGCGATGATAGTGATATATATGAACTAATTTCACACATAGGTTTTTCAAAAGAAAAATTTAATAAAAAAAATATTAAACCTGGCGAAGGTGAAATAGGTAGATGTATTCTTGAGAAAGATACAATTTTCATAAATGAAGTGCCTAAATATTATGCAAAGATCACCTCAGGACTAGGGCAGGCTATTCCCTCTTCAATTCTAATAGTTCCGCTAATTAGTAATCTGAAAATGATTGGAGTATTAGAGTTAGAATCTCTAAAAGAGATGCATCAATACCAAATAGAGTTTGTAGATAAATTAGCTGAAACTATAGCTTCAACAATTGCAACGGTTAAAGTAAATGTTCGCACAGCGCAGTTACTTGACAGATCGCAAAAACAAGCAGAAGAACTGGAGCAACAAGAAGAGGAAATGCGACAGAATATGGAGGAAATGCAAGCTACACAAGAAGAGGCTACAAAAAGAGAAATGAAATTAAGCAGTTTAATTGGAACTTTCAAAGCAATTTTACTGGTTTCTGAATATGATTATAATGGAAAACTTATAGAAATAAACAATAATTACCTTAGTCTTCTAAAACTACCAAAAGCTCAGCTTATTGGTAAGAAACACAAATCTGACCTGTTTATGGACGACGAGGAACAGAAAAAACACATACAATTATGGGAAGATTTGAAAAATGGAATTGTATCAGAATCTGTTGAATACTATAAATCAGGAAAAAGAGATTTTTGGATACAAGAAAGCTATTTACCCATAAAAAATCAGCATGGCATTGTTCAAAGGATACTGTGCGTAGGTATTGATATAACTGAACAGAGAAAAACCGAAAGTGAAATAAAAAGAATTGCAGAAGGAAGGATTTCTCAAATTAATGAGGAAAAAGATTTGCTGCTTGAAACAGTAAATGAAGTAGATTTTTCTATTAAATTAGAAGTAATCGATTTAACATATTTGAAAATGTTATATAAGAAGGATGCCCAAAAAATTTATAATATATTAAAACTTTATTACGAAACCCTTCCACCTCAATTATTAGAACTGGAAGATATTAATAACTCAAGAGATTATAAACGACTAAAATCAAGAATAAATAGTCTTAAAACTAAAATGAGTTATATAGGGCTTAAGGCTATCTATGAGGAATTTAGAAACATTGAGAGATTGTTAATTGACAATAAAAACTTAAGTAAAGTGTCTATTATTTTAAATAAAATTAAGAAACATTGGGCGGTAGCTGCTAAAGAACTTGGATTACTACTGGAAGTTTAGATATATTAATGTAAAGGAATAATCTTGTTGAAGAATAAATATATTTGGTAAGTAGTTGCAATTGCCAATTGAAAAAATAAAATAGATGAAATTAAGACTACGCATAAATGGTAAAATGCTTTTGTATATTCTTGGTGTAATAGCCTTAATATACACTGGATCTTTTGGATATATAAGCTATAAACTATATAATATTTCATCGGAGAATGCAACAGCAAACACTCATAAAGAAACTTTTAAGTATGCCAGTATTGCAAAACGTACTTTGAACGAATACGTAGAATCTTTAGCAACCATAAATAGTTTATTCTCAAACTTTAAACACATTCCTGAGAATAAAAGAAGGACGTATTTCATGAGTATTATGCACGAGTCTCTTGAGCAAAACCATAGTTTTTTATCGGTATGGACAATATGGGAACCAAATACAATTGATTCATTAGATTCTACACAGATTGGATTACCTGGCAATACTTATATTGGCAGCTTTTCACCTGGTTATTATAAAGATGGTGGGGAAATAATTTTAGAAAAGAATTCATCAACAGAATTGTTTGCTCAAGACTATTTTACTAAAGCAAAGGACTGTAGATGCGATTTACTGTTAGAACCATATTATTATTCCTATACTGATTCCAAAGCAGATGAGATTTTACAAACAAATGTTATAGCACCAATTATAAATGAGGGTAAATTTTATGGTGTAGTTGGTATTGACGCGCCATTGTCGATTTTTCAAGAAAAGTTTAAAGAATTTAAGCCAATGGGTGACGGACAGATATATATATTCTCGAATGAAGGAGTATTCATTTCATGTCCTGATACTAATCAAATCAATAAATCTATTAATGTGTTGGACTCGGTTATGGTTCAAAAACATAATATTCTAGAAAGAATTGCAGACGGGGAGTCGTTTGAATTCTACGACGTAAATTCTCTCTTAGGTGAAGAATGCTTGTTTGCTTTTGAACCTCTTTTTGTAGGGAACATAAAAACACCATGGACGTGTTGTGTTTCTATCCCCACCGACACAATTTTTCAGAAAGCAAATAAAAGCTTTCGAATTACATTAGTAATAGGATTATTAGGTTTATTGTTTTTAACAATTGTAATTGCACTTATTGCCAGATCAATTTCACGACCAATAATAAGAATAACAAATGCTCTTAAAGAATTGGCAAAAGGGAATATTGACGCTAAAGGTAAAGTTACTTGTACTGTAAATGATGAAATAAGGGACTTAGCAGATACTATTAATGAATTATATGATGGCTTGAATTCGGCATCTGATTTTGCTACTGAAATAGGGAAAGGAAACTTAGAGGCTGAATATGAATTGTTAAGTGCTAAGGATGAACTTGGTAATTCTTTATTGGATATGCAGGCAAGCTTAGTAAAGGCAAATGATGAGGAAGAAAAAAAGAAGAAAGAGGATGCAAATAGAAATTGGGTAACCAATGGTTTAGCAAAGTTTGGTGAAGTTATCCGTAGAGATAATGATGATATGACCAAATTTTCTGAAAATGTGATTAATGAATTAATAGCTTATCTAGACGTTGCTCAAGGTGCTGTTTTTATTGGAGAAGAAACTGATTATGATAATCAAAATAGTGATCTATTTGTTTTAAAAGCTGCAATAGCATACGGAAAGCCTGTGATGCTTACCAAATCAGTAACCAGAGGACAAGAGCTTTTGGGTAGGGCTGTGGATGAGAATAAGATAATTTATTTACAAAACATTCCTCAAGAGTATGTGGAAATTTCACCCGGAATGCAGAATGAAGAACGTCCAACTAACCTTGTAATCTCACCTCTTACAATTAACGAAATTACTTATGGAGTATTGGAGATATTATCCTATGATTCATTTTTAGAGCATCAGTTAGAATTTATTGAGAAGCTTAGTGAAAATATTGCCTCGGTTATATCTAGTGTAAAAACCAATTTAAGCACAGCTAAGTTACTTGAACAGTCGAGAGATCAGGCTGACGAATTAGCTCAGCATGAAGAAGAGATGCGTCAAAATTTAGAAGAAATGCAGGCTACACAAGAAGAAGCTGGAAAAAGGGAATCGGATTTATCCTCATACATAAAAACCCTGAAGAAATCCATGATGATAGCCGAATTAGATATTAATGGAAGAGTTTTGGATATGAGTCCTTCATTATTAATGGTTCATGGAGTTACACTCGATACTATTCAAGGTAAATATTACGATGCGTTTATTGCGCAAGATGAAAAGTTGCGTGAGAAATTTAATGATTTTTGGGAGAGTTTAATTAAAAATGGTAAAGGTAAACGCAATCAAATTATTAAACATCGCAATAAAGAACAAATACTTGCTGAAGAATACATGGTTATTGAGCAAGATAGAATTCAACCTAAAATTCTATTAATTACTATTGATAGAACTAAAGAAAAGGAAATAAATACACGATTAAAGGAAGCAATTGAAGCTAATAAGTAGAAGTTAAGAGACTCCCTTTACCGATGAATTAACTTTTCTTTTTAGGGTTAACTTATAAATAAGTTCGAGAATTTAGAAGTAATATTTTGTGCATAGATAAAGTTAAAAAACGAAAGCATAGCAGGGTTACGGTAAGTATTTTTAGTTTTATATATGTGCAAAAGATATTTTTAAAAATCGCAAGTTATTTATGAGTGAACCCTTAACACCTTAGGTTTACTTAATTTTAAAACTTCATTAAATATTCCTTCTGGACCAAATCCACAAAGTGCATAAAGCTCTTCGGGTGTTCCTTGCTCAATAAATTGGTCAGGTATTCCCATTCTTTTTACTGTAGCATTGTAATTATTGTCGACCATAAATTCTACAATAGCAGAGCCTAAGCCGCCAATAATAGTTCCATCTTCTACAGTAATTACTTTATTGTGCTTTTTAAAGATACTATGCAGCATTTCCTCATCAATAGGTTTTAAAAATCGCATATCATAATGTGCATAATCAATGTCTTTTGCCTCTAATCTAGCATTAATATCTAGTACAAAAGTTCCGGTAATACCTATTGTAATTACGGCAACACCATTTCCATTTTTTATTATTCTTGCTTTACCTATCTCAATTTTATTAAACGGTACTTTCCAATCGTGTGTTATACCCCTACCTCTAGGATACCTTATGGAAAAAGGACCATTATTTTCCAACTGAGCAGTATACATTAAATTTCTTAGCTCAACCACATCCATTGGTGCTGAAACAATTAAGTTTGGCACAGATCGCAAATAGGCTAAATCGTAGGCTCCATGATGCGTAGGGCCATCTTCGCCTACTAAACCACCACGATCTAAACAAAATATAACAGGTAATTTTTGTAAGGCAACATCATGAATAACCTGATCGTATGCACGCTGCATAAAACTGGAATAAATATTGCAAAAAGGCACAAGATTTTGTGCAGCTAATCCAGCTGAGAATGTAACAGCATGCTGTTCGGCTATGCCAACGTCAAAGGTGCGGTCAGGCATCTGCTCCATCATAATATTTAAACTGCAACCCGAAGGCATTGCTGGTGTTATTCCAACAATTTTATCATTTTTTCTGGCAAGTTCAAGTATGGTATGTCCAAATACATCTTGAAATTTAGGAGGAATACATTTGCTTATATCTCCTTTAATAAGCTGTCCAGTCTCTTTGTTAAATGGTCCAGGGGCATGCCATATTGTTTGATCAATCTCCGCTTGTTTAAAACCTTTTCCCTTTACTGTTTTAACATGTAATATTTTTGGACCAGGAATATCTTTTAGGTCTTCTAGAATTTTTGATAAGTAAACTACATCATGACCATCAACAGGACCAAAATATCTAAAATTCATCGATTCAAAAAAGTTTCCTTGCTTCATTAAAATTGATTTTATTCCATTATCAATTTTCTGAATTAAAGCTTGGGTATTAGGTCCAAAACGGTTTAGTTTTCCTAGTATGTTCCAAACATCGTCTTTTAATCTGTTATAAGTTTTTGAGGTAGCAATATCTACTAAATATTCTTTAAATGCACCAACATTTGGGTCAATGGCCATGTCGTTGTCGTTTAAAACAACAAGTAAATTAGCTTTCTGAACACCTGCATTATTTAGCCCTTCAAAAGCGATGCCTCCTGTTAAAGCACCGTCACCAATTACAGCTACTACATGACGATCAGTCTCTTTATTATGCTTTGCTCCCACAGCTAAACCTAATGCTGCCGATATTGAAGTAGATGAGTGTCCTACTCCAAACGCATCGTAAATGCTCTCAAATTTATTTGGAAACCCCGTAATTCCATTTAACTTTCTATTAGTATGAAAACGATCTCTTCGTCCGGTAAGAATTTTATGACCATAGGCCTGATGTCCTACATCCCAAACAATTTGATCGTATGGAGTATTAAATGCATAATGAAGAGCAATAGTTAATTCAACAACACCTAAGCTAGCACCAAAATGACCAGGGTGCTCACAAACAACATCAATAATAAATTGGCGAAGTTCTTCACTTAATTTGATAAGCTCAAAACGTTCAAGTTTTTTTAAATCATCTGGATTATTAATATTCTTCAGTAATTCCCTTTCGGTATTTTGTTCTTCCATACTTTCCAACTAAATAAGCATGCAAATATAGTAAATTATTTGCCTTGCAATAATGCTTTCCAACTTGGTTAATAGTTATAATTGACCAATTATAGCAATGAGTAAACGAAAATATGCTATGCTTGGTTATTTGGATTACTAAATTTCTGTTTAATCCATCTTGGAAACAAAAATACACCTATAAATAAATAAGGATAATAGGTAAATATTCGCCACAATAAAGCCATTAAAATTGCTATTCCCGGAAAAGGCAGAAAGTCAGTTAGGTACTCTGTAAATACATACTCTGAAAAACCGCTTCCACCTGGTGTTGGACTTACAAGCATCATTATCCACATAACTAATTGCCGAGCAAATAGTAAGAAATGGTCGTTTACTGTGAAAAACGCCAAAAAAAGTGCATTAACAATCCAATACCGAGCAGTCCAGGAAAAGAAGGTTGCTCCTAAAGCTTTAAGCCAAAATTTATAATTCTGCTTTTTTAATTCTTTAGAGCTTGCAATAATATCGGTTCCAGCCTTACTTGCACCATAACGCCAACGCCGTAAAAAGGGCAGCTTAAAAATTAATAACAGTAACCATTTTAAGCCACGAGGGTTTTTAAACAAACCATAGCTTATTACTATAACCCACAGCATTTTTAATCCATAACCAATTACAGTAGCTGCAAAAAATGGGTTTGCAAAAGTAAAACCACCTCCTATATAAAATAATTCTTGGGTATTTATGACAATAAGTAGCAAAGGAAACATTACAACAAAATAAATTTCATCGAGAAAAGAAGTTGTCATCACAACCGCCGAACTTTTACCAAGGCTAATACCTTCTTTATTTACATATAGAATAGCTACACTTGTACCACCAATGGCTGAAGGTGTAATAGCTGAAGTAAATTCCCATAAGAAGATTACTCGCACCGACTGCATAAAGCTCAGCCGGTTTCCAGTAAGTGTCCTTATTCTCCATACATATCCCAAATCACGAAATAACATCATTAATGCTGCAACAAAAAGCCAAAAGACCGAATGTATAGTAAATTGAACAGCATTAAATGCTTTAGGGTCAAATTCCTTAAACATTAGGTACGCAATTACCCCCAAGCCAATTAATGTTGGATAAATTACTCGTGAGGTTTTTATCTGGCGTAATGGTGATTCGGATTGATTCATTTAATTGTTGTTTATTAGATATAATCGTAAAGAGTTTAGCATGTTTAGGGTTCACTCAAAAATAACTCCCGATTTCGATAAACATCTTTTGCACATATATAAAATTAAAAATACTTACCGTAACCCTGCTATGCTTTCGTTATTTAACTTCATGTATGCACAAAATATTATTTCTAAATTATCGAACTTATTTCTGAGAAAACCATTAGTGTAAAATTTTAGCTCACTTTAAACTAATAAAGTTGCAATTTAGTAAATAAGCTTTGCGTTTTCAAAAATTATACAGCTCATGTTTTTAAGCAAATGCATCAAGTATTTCATTTTTAATATATCTTTAATCTTTTTTTAAGTTAACAAACTATATTTTAATTAAGATGAAAAATATTGTAATACTAGTTATGATTATGGCATTTATAGTAGGGTGTTCTTGCCCTGAGAACAAGAACAATATTGATGCACCAAATATTGATACAGCAACTATTAATATGGTAACTACTAGCCTTTTGGAGAATTCTGAAAGTGTTGATACAGCCTTAATAGATAAAGGAGTAAATCACGCGGCATCGTTATGGCGTAATTCAGATGGTACTAAAGAGGAATTTATAAGCTTTTGTAAGGAAAACTTTTTTATTCCAAAAGAAGAAAAAGCACAAGTTTTTTCTAAGCTAGAACAGTATTTTGAAACCCTGAATGGCAATTTTGCTCAAATAGGAGTTGGGCTCAACAATAATCTTGCATTAAACAATGGGCCATTACACGATATTGATAAAATGTTTGGGGCATATAGCGCTGGCGCACATTTGGCAAACGACTTATATAATAATAAGATTGCTTTTATTGTTGCTTTGAATTTCCCGTATTATTCTTTAACAGAGAAAGAAGAGTTAGGCTTAAATTGGACAAATGAAGAATGGGCATGGGCACGTATGGGTGATAAATTTGATTCACGCGTTCCAGCTCAACTAGGCCAGAAGTTTGGTCAAGTAAATACCGATGCCGATATATATATTTCAGACTATAATATATACATGGGAAGCCTAATTAACAGCAATGGAGAAACAATGTTTCCTGATGATATGGTTTTGCTTACACATTGGAATTTGCGCGATGAAATTAAATCGAACTATGCAGATACTGAGAATGGATTAGCAAAACAAGATATGGTTTATTCTGTAATGAAACGGATAATTGATCAAACTATACCAACTTCGGTAATTAACTCAGGTGAACTTAAATGGAACCCAGTGGCAAATAAAGTTTCAGATGCCAATGGAGATGTAAGTTTTGAGATGGAAGGAGATGATCGTTACCAGCAAATTATAAACAGCTTTCATGCCTTGCAGGCTATGGATGAATTTAATCCGGTATTGAACACTTATATTGAGCGTAATTTTTCAGGAGATATGGAAATAGCCCAACCAGAAGTAGAGGCTCTTTTTCATGAATTGTTATCTTCTGTGCAAGTTAAAAAGGTAGGAGCTTTAATTAAACAACGATTGGGTCGTGATTTAAAACCTTACGATATTTGGTATGATGGGTTTAAATCTAGAAGTTCAATTTCTGCCGATTTATTAAATGAGAAAACAACCTCAAAATATCCAAATGCAAAAGCTTTTGAAGTGGATATGCAGAATATGTTAGTTGATTTAGGTTGGGAAAATGAACGCGCTGAATTTTTATCTTCACGAATTAAAGTTGAAGCAGCTCGAGGCTCAGGACATGCTTTGGGTGCTGAAATGAAAGATATGTATTCGTATTTGCGAACACGTTTGCCTGAAACAGGTATGAATTATAAAGGTTATAATATTGCAGTACATGAGTTTGGACATAATGTGGAGCAGACAATTTCAATGCATGATGTACCTTATTATAGTATGAACGGGATTCCAAATACTGCATTTACTGAGGCTTTAGCATTTATATTTCAAAGTAGAGATTTACAACTTTTGGGAATTAAAGATAATAACCCAGACAAAATTTACTTGAAAACCATCGATACTTTCTGGTCAATATATGAAATAATGGGAGTAAGCATGGTTGATATGAATCTTTGGAAATGGCTTTATGAAAATCCTAATGCAACAGCATTAGAATTAAAAGTTGCAGCTATTGATATTGCAAAAGATGTTTGGAACAGCTATTATGCTCCAGTTTTTGGAACTAGCGATGAGCCTATTTTAGCAATTTATTCACATATGATTGCTTATCCACTTTATTTATCGGCATACTCATTTGGGCATTTAATCAATTTCCAAATAGAACAATATATATCAGGAAAAGATTTTGCCAATGAAGTTGAGCGTATGTATAGTATTGGTAGACTAACACCCCAAGCTTGGATGCAAAAGGCTGTTGGTGCTAAAATTTCAAACGAACCAATTCTTACAGCAACGCAAGCAGCTGTGGAGTACTTTGGAGTCAAATAGTTCGGGAAATCAAATTATGTAAGCGTTTAGTATTTTATTAAAAGCTTTGATGAGATATAAAAGCAATAAATATAAAGTAAAATAACTTTGTACTTATTGCTTTATAGTTAAATGTCTGTATTATTTTAATACGCCCAGTTCTTTACCAACTTTAGTAAAAGCAGCAATTGCTTTATCTAAATGCTCACGCTTATGAGCTGCTGAAAGCTGTACTCTAATTCTAGCTTCACCGCGCGGAACAACAGGAAAATAGAATCCAATAACATAAATGCCTTCTTCTAATAATTTTGCCGCAAACTTTTGTGAAAGTTTTGCATCATATAACATTACTGCACAAATTGCCGATTGTGTTGGTTTAATATCGAAACCTGCTTTTTGCATTTCAGTATTAAAGTATTGGGTATTGGCATGTAATTTATCTTGCAGCTCATTAGAGTCGCTCATCATTTTCACCATTTCGATACCAGCTGCAGCAACAATCGGAGGTATTGAATTAGAGAATAAATATGGACGTGAACGTTGACGCAGCATGTCAATAATTTCTTTTTTACCAGTAGTAAAACCACCAATTGCACCACCAAAAGCCTTGCCTAAAGTTCCAGTAATAATTTCTGCTTTACCACGGCAGTCAAATAATTCAGTTACTCCACGGCCAGTTTTACCGACAACACCAGCCGAGTGTGATTCGTCAATCATAACCATAGCATTGTATTTCTCAGCTAAAGCTATAATTTTATCCATAGGAGGTACATTTCCGTCCATTGAGAAAACACCATCGGTAACAATTATGCGAAAACGCTGAGCTTGTGCTAATTTTAGTTGCTCTTCCAAATCGTCCATGTCGGCATTTTTATAACGGTAGCGCTGTGCTTTGCAAAGGCGCACACCATCAATAATTGATGCGTGGTTTAACGAGTCTGAGATAATTGCATCTTCTTTTTCTAATAATGGTTCAAATACACCACCATTTGCATCGAAACAAGCTGCATATAAAATGGTATCTTCTGTTCCAAATAGTTCTGATATTTTCACTTCTAACTTTTTATGCAAGTCTGATGTTCCGCAAATAAAACGAACCGACGACATTCCATAACCATGTGAGTCTAATGCTTTTTTTGCGGCATCAATTAATTGTGGGTTGTTCGATAAACCAAGGTAATTGTTGGCGCAAAAGTTTAATACTTTTTGTCCTGATTCTACCTCAATTTCAGCCCCTTGTGGAGAGATAATTACGCGCTCATTTTTATACAATCCAGCATCGGCAATATTTGCCAATTCTTTCGTTAAATGCTCTTGAAAGTTTTTATACATAGCTTAAAGTTTTGCAATTATTACAACTTACAAAGTTATTATTTAATCTAAATTAAATCATTATAAAACTATGATTTGAAGCATGCGTAAAATATGTTTCTAATTAGGATCGTTTTAATCAGTATGTTTTACATTTGTAATTGAATAAAAACATAGGTAACATGGCAAAAATGAAAGCACTTGTTAAGTCTAAAGCTGAGAAAGGTATTTGGATGGAGGAGGTTAATATTCCAAATATTGGACCCAACGACGTATTAATTAAAGTTTCTAAATCGGCAATTTGCGGTACAGATTTGCATATTTATAAATGGGATGAATGGGCTCAGAAGACTATTCCTGTGGGTATGACAATAGGTCACGAATACGTAGGGTATGTTGCCGAAGTTGGTAGCGAGGTTATTGAATTCAGAGAAGGAGACCGTGTTACTGGCGAAGGTCATATTGCTTGTGGGCATTGTAGAAATTGCCGTAGAGGACGCCAACATATTTGCGAAACAACTATTGGTATTGGTGTTAATATTGATGGTTCCTTTGCTGAATATGTGAAAGTTCCATCTACAAATGTCATGAAAATAAATGCTCAAATTCCCGATGAGATTTTAGCTATTATGGATCCATTTGGTAATGCAACACATACGGCATTATCTTTTCCATTAATTGGCGAAGACGTTTTAGTTACTGGTGCTGGATTAATTGGCAGTATGGCTGTTGCTGTC
Source organism: Salinivirgaceae bacterium (assembly GCA_030620515.1). Classification (GTDB taxonomy): domain Bacteria; phylum Bacteroidota; class Bacteroidia; order Bacteroidales; family SZUA-534; genus JAUXEM01. The sequence continues at coordinate 648 of JAUXEM010000008.1, read as the reverse complement.
GCAAAATTTGCTGGAGCTCGTTATGTGGTTGCTACCGAAACAAGCCCTTACAGAGCAGAATTGGCAAAAAAAATGGGTGCTACTCGTGTGGTTAATCCAATAAATGAGAATTTACGCGAAATAATGGATGAAATAGGAATGATTGGTTTCGATATTGGCTTAGAATGTTCTGGAGCACCAGCTGCATTTAACCAGTTGGTAGAACACATGTACAATTCTGGTAAAATTTCGTTATTAGGAATATTGCCGCCAAATACACAAGTAGATTGGAATAGAATTATCTTCAAAGGTCTTACCATGAAAGGTATTTATGGTCGTGAAATGTACGAAACATGGTATCACATGGAGCAAATGCTTATGTCTGGTCTCGATTTATCGCCAATGATTACTCATCGTTTTGGTATTAGCGACTTTCAAAAAGGATTTGATGTAATGGAAGAAGGTAATTGTGGTAAAGTATTGCTGAACTGGGATTAATTCTAGTTGAAAATAAGTAAAATGTCCTTTTGAGTTACCAATGGGACTTAATTCATGACCCCGAAAAAATGTACCTCGCTTGGACGCAGGATGATGAAGAGGGGGCATATGTTAACAGTTCTCGTATTATTGAAATTCTAACAGAAATTAAAAATTCTATTACAAAACAAG
>JAUXEM010000079.1 GCA_030620515.1 Salinivirgaceae bacterium | reverse complement strand
TGAATATGTACTTCTGCAAGTTTTTTGTCTTGTGCTCGTTTAATAATACTATGACTAAAAGGGCTTGTGAGTAGCTCCGGTACAACTGTAAGTATATCTATTCTCATCGAAACGTAATTTGGGACAAAATTAGAAACATGAACTCATAAAACAAATCATTTGTAAAAGCTAATACTTATTTTTTACTGAAAAGTAAAGTTAATGACAAATAGATAGCCGTGAAATTGCATAATCGGAAATAATGACATGATAAAACTAAATTAAAGTGACATAATGGCGCATAAACACCTTTGGTACTTTATTTGAAAAAAGTTAAAGCGTAAACATATTTAGAAATTTAAAAATTAATTGGAGGATATAAAAATGAATTTAGTAAGATTAAATCACAACGGATTAGTAAGAGATTTGGCACACGAAGCTTTCTTTAGAAACTTTGCTGATAGTTACCATGATAGCGCTGAGCACAATGATATTACAGGCAATATTGATTATAATGTAAGCGAACAAGATAACGAATTCACCTTAGAGATTGCAATTCCAGGTTTTTCAAAAGACGATTTAACTATCGAGGTTGAAAATGGTATGTTGGCTATTGCAACTAAAATTAGAAACGAAGAAAATGAAAGAAGTGGATTTGCCGCTAAAGATTTTAGTAAAAGATTCAAGTTGTCGAAAAAAGTGAACCAAGATGAAATTACAGCAAAAAGCGAGAATGGAGTTTTAACAGTGCAGTTACCAAAAGTAAAAGAGGCGATTAAAAAGCCAGCTCGAATTATTGAAGTAGCATAATTAGTTTTTTTTAGTTGTTATTGTTTGGCGAGGTGTATTTTTTATAATGCACCTCGTCTTTCTTTGATTTTTTATACCTAGTAGATACTGTGATTCTATTGTAATTATGAATTAATGCATGGTTTTAAACTTTATCAATGGTAACATAATCAGCAATATATCATAGTTTTTAGTGCTTGTTAAACATAAATCGAGCTATTTAGTTATTTTATTTGCTTTATCTTGGTAAATTTCAATCAGAAATTATATTTTCGTAAGTTGAAACTGATATAATGCCTACAAGCATTTGTACTAACTGTCAATTAATTTAAGATAGATGGAAGCTAAAGATCTTACGAACGAACCTAACCAACCTGAAAAAGGTGCTGAAGGAGTTGAAAAAATAGAAAATACTTCAACTGAGAATGAAACTGTAGAAAATGCAAATCAAGAGCAAGTTAAAGAAGAAGTACAGGAAAAAGAAGTGAGTGTTCCTATTGTTGATTCAAATAATGAGGAGGTTGCAGAAGTGAAAACTGAAGAAGTTCCTGAATTGGAGCAAAAAGAGGAAGTTATTGTAGATGAGCAATCGCAAGAAAATGAGCCTGTAACTCAAGAAGAAGCTAAGGTTGACGAAGAAGTTGTAGTGCCAGTAGTTGAAGTAAAAGAGTTAGTAAAAGAAGATTACTCAGTACTTTCAAAAATAGAAATGCTAACAAAGCTAAATGAGCTTATTAGAAATTTTGGAGTAGAGAAGATTAAAGATTATGTTGAAGATATAAAGGTTAACTATTATAAAAAACATAAAGTAGATATAGCAGAGGCAAGAAAGAAAATTGAGGATGAAGGAGGCAATCTAGACGAATTTAAATACACAGGTGATTCTTCCGAAGATGCTTTTAAAGAACTATATAATCAATTTCGTAAGAAAAAGCACGAGCACAACCTGAAGCTTGATGGTGTGAAGCATGAAAACCTTAAAGAAAAGTATAAAATTATTGAGGAGATTAAAGTGCTAATTAACAATGAAGAATCTATTAATAAAACTTTTCAGGATTTTAGAGATCTTCAGCAAAGATGGCGCGAGGCTGGCTTAGTTCCGCAAAATGAATTAAAAAATCTTTGGGAAAATTACAATCATACTGTAGAATCATTTTATGATTTTATTAAAATAAACAAAGAACTTCGAGACTTAGATTTAAAAAAGAACTTAGAGCTTAAAATTAAGCTTTGTGAGAATGCTGAGGGTTTATTACTTGAAGATTCAATTACCAAGGCTTTTAAAATGTTGCAAGAATATCATAATAATTGGCGTGAAATTGGGCCTGTTCCACGTGAGCAAAAAGATGATATTTGGGAGCGTTTTAAAGCTGCTACAACTCAAATAAATAAAAAGCATCAAGAATACTTCGAAGGGTTAAAAGATCAACAGGTTACTAATTTAGAACAAAAAGCCATTTTATGCGAGAAAATAGAAGAGATTCTTGAAGCAAAAATGGATAAGCCCAAAGATTGGGAAGAAAAAGCCAATAATATTATTGAAATTCAAAAGCTTTGGCGAACTATTGGTTTTGCACCTAAAAAAGATAATAATAAAATATACCAACGTTTTAAATCGAGCTGCGATAATTTTTTTACTAGAAAAAGAGAGTATTATAAAGGTACAAAAGAGATTCAAAAAAATAATCTTCAATTAAAATTAGACCTTTGTGTACAAGCAGAATCATTGAAAGATAGTGAGGAATGGAAAAAATCGACAGAAGATTTTATTAAGCTTCAAAAAGTATGGAAAGAGATTGGACCAGTTCCTAAAAAACATTCTGAAGCTTTGTGGAAAAGATTCCGCACTGCATGCGATTTTTTCTTTAATACTAAATCAGAATTTTATTCAACAATTGACTCTAAGCAAGAAGATAATTTGAAGTTTAAGCTAGAATTAATTGAAAAAGTGAAAGTATTCCAAAAATTAGACAGCGAAAAAGAATCATTGCAGGGTTTAATGGATTTTCAGAAAGAATGGTCAGATATAGGGCATGTGCCATTGAATGAAAAGGACAAAATAACAAAAGAATTTAGAGAAGCCATTAATGCTCAATTTGAAACTTTGCAAATTAAAGACGATGTACGTAATCGCATTAACTTTAAAAATAAAGTAGATGGATGGGTTTCATCGAATTCGCGTGGTAAAATATATAGTGAAAGAAATAAGTTAACTAGTAAAATAAGAGAACTGGAAAATGAGATCTCACTGTATGAAAATAATATCGGATTCTTCTCTAAGTCAAGTAAATCAAATTCAATGATTGATGAGATTAATCGCAAAATTGAACAAGCTAAAGAACGTATGATTTCTTTAAAAGAAAAATTGAATTTATTAGATCAAACAGAATAAAACCTGCGTAATTAGCTTATAAAAGATCTCAACCACGCTAAAAGTCTTTCAGAAGTTTTCAGGTGGTTTAAAGTTTAAAATCTAGAAAACATTGTCATGTTAAGTTGAAATGACAATGTTTTTACTGAATATTTTTTGAAAGCTAAAACTTGTAATTAAACCATATCATATACTATCCATAAGGGTAGTAATAACCTTAAAACCAAGAAACATTATCTTATATTGTTTCTACAACACAAAATTGACCGATAATGAAGAAGACACTACTTTTTGTATCTTTTCTTCTGCTTTGCGTTTTTACTTATGGACAGAAAGGTTCCATAAGAGGATTCGTATATGAGAAGAAAACGGGTGAACCAGTAATTTTTACTAGCGTTTATTTGAAAGGCACAACCTATGGTTCAGCAACCGATGTAGATGGTTATTATTTAATTTCTAAAGTTCCGCCTGGTAATTATACACTTATGATTACATATGTGGGATATGATACGCTAAGCGTGCCAATAACTATAAATCCGAACCGAATAGCCACAAAAAAACTTTTTTTAGAAACATCTTCCATTAAATTGGAAGAGTTTACTGTTTCTGCCGAAAAACAAGATATGCAAAAGGCCGTTTATGCATCAGTAACCAAAGTTACACCAAAGCAAATTGCAAAACTACCAACAATGGGAGCCGATCCTGATTTGGCACAATACCTTCAAATTGTTCCAGGAGTTGTGTTTACTGGTGATCAGGGAGGGCAACTTTATATTCGAGGGGGGTCCCCAATTCAAAACAAAGTACTATTAGATGGAATGATAATTTATAATCCATTTCATTCAATAGGCCTATTTTCGGTTTTCGATTCAGATATTATTAGAAATGCAGACATATATACTGGTGGTTTTAATGCACAGTATGGTGGGCGAATTTCTTCAGTAATGGATATTAAAACACGCGATGGTAATAAAAAGAGGTTGTCAGGCAAATTATCTGCCGATACATTTGGAGCTAAACTTTTAGTTGAGGGTCCTCTTGTAAAGCAAGATGAAACGGGTGGATTAAGTATTTCATATGTGCTTTCTGGAAAAGCATCTTATCTTGACAAAACGTCTAAAGCATTGTATTCTTACGCTGATGAAGATGGCTTGCCTTTTGGATACTCTGATTTGTTCGGTAAAGTGTCTTTAAATGGAGATAGTGGTAGTAAAGTAAATCTTTTTGGTTTCTCGTTTAACGATTACGTAAACGATTATCAAGGAATGTCTGACTTAGGTTGGAATTCTTTTGGTTTAGGATCAAATATTATAATGGTGCCTCAAGGATTTTCCGCCTTAATAAAAGCTAATGTAGCCTATTCAAAATATGAAATTGAAATGGGTGCAGATACCGATAAGCCTAAGTATAGTAGTATTGGAGGTTTTAATGTAGGACTTGGATTTACATATTTCATTGGAGATGATCAGTTTGATTATGGTATTGAGATATTAGGCTTTAATACTGATTTTAAATATACTAATGAACTTGGATTACTAGTAACTGAAGCTGAAAATACCTCAGAATTAGGCTTTTACGGTGTTTATAAAAAGAATTTAGGGAAATTAATAATTGAACCGGGCCTACGTATACAATATTATGCCTCATTATCTGAAACTAGTTTTGAACCTAGACTAGGACTGAAATATAAAATTACCGATAGGTTTAGATTAAAAGGTGCCGCTGGTATTTATTCTCAGAATATTATTGCAGCCAACTCAGATAAAGATGTTGTTAATCTGTTTTATGGATTTTTGACCAGTTCAAGCATTCCGCAAGATGAATTTAATGGTGAAGAAATTACATCGGCATTGCAAAAATCAAATCATTATATTTTCGGCATTGAGACCGATGTAAGTAGTAGAATCACCTTAAATATTGAGGGATACTATAAGAAAAACACTCAAATGACAGTACTTAATAGGTATAAATATTTTGATGATGATGCGTCAAATTCAACGGTATCTGATATACTGAAAACCACATATCGTATTGAGAAAGGGGATGCATATGGTATTGATTTTCTTGCAAAATATGATTATAAAAGATTGTATTTATGGGCTGTTTATTCGTTAGGATATGTAACAAGAACAGGAGAATTTTTAGAAAATAATGGTGAAGTTGCAGTAAAAGATTATGAACCACATTTTGATCGCAGGCATAATGTTAATTTAATGATTTCTTATACCTTTGGAAAAGATTTGAGCTGGGAAACTGGTTTTCGTTGGAATTATGGTTCAGGCTTTCCGTTTACGCAAACAAGGGGAAATTATGAGCGTATTAACCTTTCCGATGGTATTAATAGTGATTATACTTCAGTAAATGGTGACTTGACTAATATGCTTTCTGATATAAACGAAGGTAGATTACCTTCATACCATAGATTGGATTTTAATATAAAGAGGACTTTTTATTTCTCAGATAATGCAAAATTACAAATAACAGGTAGTGTCACAAATGTTTATAATAAAGAGAATTTCTTTTATATAGAACGAGGAACGAATAAAGAGGTGTATCAGCTTCCAATTTTACCTAGTATTGGCATGAGCTTGTCCTTTTAAAATTAGCTATTTACCGGTAAAAATTATGTGTTCGCACTTTTATGTGTAAATTGTTATATCCTGATTATTAATAAAAGAATTATTAATGTACTTTTGTGCTGAATTTTCATTTTAAAATTATATTAAATTGGCAGATACAAAATACATTTTTGTTACCGGCGGAGTAACATCGTCATTAGGGAAGGGTATTATTTCGGCATCGTTAGCCAAGTTATTACAAGCACGTGGGCTTTCAGTCACAATACAGAAACTTGATCCATATTTAAATGTTGATCCAGGTACTCTGAATCCGTACGAACATGGGGAATGCTATGTTACGGATGATGGCGCAGAAACCGACCTTGATTTAGGGCATTACGAACGCTTTTTAAATGTACCTACTTCGCAAGGTAATAATGTAACTACTGGTCGAATTTATAAATCGGTTATTGAAAAAGAACGCCGTGGCGATTTCTTAGGAAAAACCGTTCAAATAATACCGCATATTACCGATGAGATTAAGCGCAGAATTAAGCTTTTAGGAAAAAAGAATAAGCACGATATTGTAATCACTGAAATTGGTGGCACGGTTGGTGATATTGAATCTTTACCCTATGTGGAAGCTGTGCGTCAATTGAAATGGGAACTGGAAGACAAAGTAATGGTTATTCATTTAACTCTTGTTCCTTATCTAAGAGCATCGGGCGAATTGAAAACTAAACCAACTCAGCATTCAGTTAAAACATTACTTGAAGCAGGGGTACAACCCGATGTTTTAGTGTTAAGAACAGAAAGAGAACTTACTGAAGATATTAGAAAGAAAGTAGCTCTTTTTTGCAATGTTAACATAAAGAGTGTAATTCAATCTATAGATGTTAGCACTATATACGAGGTTCCAATAAAAATGCAAGAAGAAGAGCTTGACATAAGAGTGCTTGAGAAATTTGGATTGCCTATAAAAAAGAATCCCGAATTAAAAGCTTGGAGAGAATTCTTACAGAAATATAAAGAACCACAGGAATTTGTTGATATTGCAATTGTTGGCAAGTATGTTGAATTAGCAGATGCTTATAAATCTATTGCAGAATCGTTTGTACATGCTGGTGCTGTAAACAATGCAAAGGTTAATATTCATTGGATTCATTCTGAGAGTATAACAAAAGAGAATACTGCTGAAATATTTAAGGATATTAAAGGGATTTTAGTAGCACCTGGATTTGGGCATAGAGGCATTGAAGGGAAAATAGAGGCAGTAAGATATGCACGTGAAAATAATGTTCCTTTCTTCGGCATATGTTTAGGTATGCAATGTGCGGTAATTGAATTTGCACGTAATGTACTAAAAATGAATAAAGCTAATTCATCTGAAATGGATGAAAAAACTCCATATCCTGTTATCGATATAATGGAAGAGCAAAAAAACGTGCTCGAAAAAGGTGGTACAATGCGTTTAGGAGCTTATCCTTGTAATTTAATAAAAGGAAGCAAGTCATTTGAAGCATATGGAACAGAATGCATTAAAGAACGACATAGGCATCGTTACGAATTTAACGATAAATATTTAAACGATTTTAAAATAGCAGGAATGACTGAAGTGGGTATTAACCCTGATACAAATTTAGTAGAGATAGTGGAGATTCCCGAACATAAATGGTTTGTTGGTGTGCAATTTCATCCTGAATATAGAAGCACGGTAGTTCAACCGCACCCACTATTCATAAGTTTTATTAAAGCAACATTAGAGTAAAATATTAAAAAATAAATAATTAAAATGGATAAAAATTCATGGATAGGTTTATTGATGATAGTTGGGGTATTATTCGCCTGGAGCTATTTCACTAAACCTTCAGACGAAGAAATTGCACTTCAAAAGCATAAACAAGATTCAATAGCTGTTGTGTTAAGAGCACAACAATTACAACAAGCACAACAGGTAAATCAAACGCAGTCACCACAAGTTATAGATGCAACTAATACAAAAACAGAAGCTGAAATTACAGAAGATGCAAATCAGTTTTTTGGTGATTTTGCATCATTTGCAAATGCTGAACGAGAGTTTTTTACTGTAGAAAACAAGTTATTAAAAGTAACATTCTCAAACTTAGGAGGGCGCATATATTCTGTTGAACTAAAAAATTACAAAACACATGATTCGTTACCACTAATTCTGTTTGATGGCGATTCAACCGAGTTTGGATTAAACTTTTTTGCTCAAAACAGAAATATTTCAACTAATCAGTTATATTTTAAACACTTGCACGGAGAACCAAATTCTTCGGTAAGAGATAAAGCAATATCTGTAGTTTATAGTTTGAATATTGAGGACGATAAGTATATTGAATATGTTTATACTATTAATCCTGAAAGTTATGTGGTAGATTTTGATATCAATATGAAGGGTATGCAAAATTTAATTACCGCAAATTCTGGCTTTTTAGATTTAAATTGGAAAACATTTGTCCCCTCGGCAGAGAAAGGCAGAGCTTGGGAATTACAAAATACTACCATTTTCTATAAGTTCTATCAAGATGCAGTAGAGAGTGTAAGTGCTAGATCAGAATCGGAAAGAGAGGACTTAACAACAAGGGTTAAATGGATTTCGTTTAAACAGCAATTCTTTAATTCAACCCTTATTGCCGATAATTACTTCAGTAATGGTGTAGTTAGTACTGAAGAGGCCGTAAATCAAGACTATTTAAAATATTTTTCGGCAGAGGTTTCGTTGCCTTACGATGGTAAATCATCGGAATCGTTCCCAATGCAGTTCTATTTTGGACCAAACCATTATCAAACACTAAAGGGTTTAGATGTTGATTTAGAAAAACTGGTTGAAATGGGAATGAGTGTAATTCGTTGGGTAAACGTTGGCTTAGTTATACCATTGTTTAATTGGTTAGGAAAGTATATTGCTAATTACGGTCTTATTATTCTATTAATGACTATAATTATTAAGATAGCAATATTCCCATTTACTTATAAGTCGTACATGTCAACGGCCAAAATGAAAGCCTTAAAACCAGAGGTAGATAAAATTAGCGAAAAATTCCCTAAAAAGGAAGATGCAATGAAAAAACAGCAAGCAACTATGGCACTCTACAAAAAGGTAGGAGTTAGCCCCATGGGTGGTTGTTTACCAATGCTTTTTCAAATGCCTATTCTTTTAGCTATGTTTAGATTCTTCCCTAATTCAATTGAACTTAGACAGCAAGGTTTCCTTTGGGCAACCGATTTATCCACTTACGACTCAATTATGAGTCTTCCGTTTGAAATACCATTTTATGGCTCTCATGTTAGTTTATTTACATTGTTAATGACAATTGTAAACCTTATTTACATGAAAACTAACGATCAAATGAATGCCACTAATCAGCAAATGCCAGGCATGAAAATGATGATGTATATGATGCCAATAATGATGTTATTCTGGTTTAATAGCTACGCATCGGCATTAAGTTATTACTACTTTATATCGTTATTAATAACAATTATACAAACTTGGTTAATTCGCCGTACTGTAAACGATGAGGAAATTTTAGCTAAGCTTAAAGCCGCACAAGCAAGTAAAAAAGCACCTACAAAATCTAAATGGCAAAAGAGAATGGAAGATATGGCCAAGCAGCGTGGAATTCAACCTAAAAAGTAAATATAAGTATCAAGTACAGAGTATTAAGTATAAAAAAAGCAGCTCAATTCTGAGCTGCTTTTTCTATTTTATATAGATCACTAGCGTGCGAAATTTTTCATAACGATACATGACATTTATATATCTATTTACTATTTAGAACACTGTTTTTTTTGTTATAGGGCTACTACAATATATGCACTTTTTTTATTCATAACCTTTTATTTGCTGCAAAACTAATGAATACAGCGTCTATAGAGATATTTAGCCTGAATTTTGTCTACTAAGCCAAAAATTCATTAAAATAATGGGTGCTACAATACCCGTAAATGCAGATGTGTGGGTCATTCAGCTTCCAGCTGAATGCTATTAATCATGCGGCAAGATGCACGCATGACCCCAATAATTAGACAGTTAATGCATGTTTGTTGAGAAATAACAGTGTTGCTTTTATTCAGTGAAACTCAAATTTCAGAAACGGAGTGAGCTGAAATTAGTTAGTTGAACTAATCCCGATAGCGAAGCGTATCGGCATTATGTGGTATAACCTGCCTACGGTAGGCAGGTACCCCGATGCTCTGCATTGGAATCTTGGGTTCAGGGTTCTACCCTGAGGTACATACCTTTGATTAATATGGTATTGTTTTAAAATACAATTGGTGAATTTGTAACATATGATAATCAGCACATTAATCTTTATTGCGTATGTTGTTCTGAGTTTACTTTAAGCTTTCTTGAAGAGCCACCATTTTAATTGCTGTAAAAGCAGCTTCGTCTCCTTTATTGCCATGTTTACCCCCAGCTCTGTCTATAGCTTGTTGTTGGTTGTCGGTAGTTAAAACACCAAAAATAAATGGCTTATTATATTTAAGGTTTAAGTCAGTTATTCCTTGTGTCACACCATGGCATATAAAGTCGAAATGACGAGTTTCTCCTTGAATTACACACCCAAGTACCATAATTGCATCAACATCGGTAAACTCAGCAATAGATTGAGCACCAAGGGTAAGTTCAAAAGTTCCTGGCACATATTTTTTTATTATGTCATCTTCTTTAACACCATGTTTTAATAAAGTGTTATAAGCTCCATTAAAAAGAGCCTCAGTTACTTCAGTATTCCATTCGGCTACAACTATGCCAAATTTCATTCCATCAGCTTTCGGAACTGATTGAATATCATAATCGGATAAGTTTTTTAATGATGTTGCCATTTAATTTTAGTTTAAATAAAAAAAAGTATCAAAAACTTAAGTTAATGATACTTTTTTAAATGAGATATATATTTTCTTATTTTTCTATTTCAAGCTTTGCTTTAGTAATGTATTTATCAGCACTTTTACCCTCTTGCGATTTCGGATAATCTGCTTTAATAGTTTCGTAAAGACTAATTGCTTTTTTATAATTGCCTAGCTCTTCGTGAAGTTGAGCAGCTTTAATTAAAAAAATTGGCGTAGTAAAATCATTCGATTTGTTTTTTGCAGCCTTTTCATATTGTGAAATAGCTTTTTTAAACTCTTCCATTTCAGCATAAGCATCACCAATTGCACCAATTGCAATAGTGCCTACCATAATATCACTCGATTTAAACTTTTTTAAGTAGCTAATAGCTTCTTCGTATTCACCTAAATGCAAATATGATATTCCAGTGTAGTATTTTGCAAGGTTTGCCGATTTAGTAAATTTATAATCGTTCATAATATCTATGAAACCCCAGTTATTCCCATCGCCGTCAATGGCAAGGTTAAACGAGTCTTTTTGAAAATATTGTTCAGCAACAAACATGCTTGAACGTGCCTCTTCCTCTAAAGGAGCAATATAAAACTTCTGCGCTCCTAAATATGCAGCAACTATTAAAACTATTACACCTACAATATAAGTTAGCGATTTCTGATTATCTTCAATAAACTGCTCTGTTCTAGTTAAAGCACTCTCAACTCCTTCAAGATTTGAATCTTGGTTTATATCTTTTTTTGACATAGTATCTTTATTGTTTTTCGAAAATTCATGGCAAAAATAATCCTTTTTATCATTTATCGAAATAATCTAAGCATTTTGTTTTGAATCATTTTAGATAAAAGCTGTAATTATCAACCGAATTGACTAAAAATCATGGTTTATTTATATTTATACAATAATTTTTGATAGTTTGAATTAGATACAAGATTGATTTTAAGATATTATTTACATTATCAAGCTACATTGTTTCTCAATAATTAAGTCCCGAATTTTTCGGGTTAAGTTCTAAAATTTTATATTTTTGTTTTGAAACTTGACTATACATCTTAAATGAGAGTAATTATTGTTGACGACGAGCCTTTTGCAAGGCAATCTATCATATGTATTCTTGTAAACAAATTCAAAAGTATTGAAATTGTAGGCGAAGCCGATTCTGTTAGTTCGGCAGTTTCAATGATAAAAGAATTAAGTCCCGATTTGGTTTTTTTAGATATTGATTTAAATGATGGTACAGGTTTCGATATTATTAATTTTTTAAAACCTTTAACATTTAAAGTTGTTTTTATCACTGCACATCAAGAATATGCCATTAAAGCTATCAAATTTAGTGCACTCGATTATATTTTAAAGCCCGTAAGTTCATTTGAGTTGGAGGCGGCTGTAAGTAGAATTATTGCGGAAGGGAATAATGAAAGCAATCAAATACAAATTGATGCATTTATTAATAATATGCAGAGCAAAAAGGATAATAATAAAATTGTTCTAAAAACTTGTGATAGTATACACCTTATTGATATTGATAAAATTATTCGCTGCGAAGCAGATAATAATTACACTACCTTCTTTATACAAGGAAGTAAGAAAATTATTATTTCAAAAGGATTGAAAGAATACGATGAATTATTATCTACCCATGGATTTTTCAGAGTACATCAGTCACATTTAATTAATATTAGTAATATTAGTAGGTTCGACAAAAAAGAAGGTGGCTGTATTGTACTTTCTGACGATGTAAAGATTCCTGTTAGCCAAAGAAAAAGACAAAAGTTACTAGAGATATTTGAGAAATATAAGCAATAAAACCTAGTGATACAGGGTGTTAGATTTAAAAAATCTTTACTACGCTAAAAAGCATTTCTAATACTAAAAAAGACTGAAAGTCATAGTCCTGTGCAGCGCACAGGATAATTTAAAAATTTCTAAAACAGTTCTGTAAGGCATACACGTTAACTTAACCCGTAAGTGGCAGATATATAATTAACTACGGCATTTATGCCGTAGTTTATAAAACAGATTGTTATTAGCTTTAGCCAAAATATTCAGCACCTATTTTAGGCTAAAGCCCATTTGTATACACTAAACACACCGAGCTAAAGCTCGGAGCTAGTTATATATCAATACATTATCTCTTAAGTTAACGCACATGAAAGGGCGTGATCCTTTTATTATCCTGACGGCTATTGCCGCCACACAAGTCTAGCAATGCTATATTATATCATATTCCTTTAAAACAATAGCTTATACTAGTTAAATCAATGCAAAAACTAATTTGTTTACACGCTTTCTATCCTAATTAATATCTTTATTACTCAAAATGTATAAATTTAGTTAACAATATAAGAAGTGAGTGAAGAGTAATTACTCCCAAAAGCCTTGCTTATTTGTTGCTTATGTCAGTTGTATCGTTGGGCATTTGTTAGTTGTTTAGCCTTGCGTATATATTTATAGCGCGAATAGAAAGGTTTATCTTAGTTAAGTTTCGTGGTTAATTATGCAGGTAATTTCATTGGGAGTAATGCAAAGTCTTTCGGAGCCCTCCGAAAGGCTTTCTTCTTTTAATTAACACACAAAAATAACTACCTTTGCCAACATGAATATTAAAAGCCTATCGCTGGTAAACTTCAAGAATTATAACAGTTTGGATGTTAGCTTTTCAGATAAAATAAATTGCTTTACAGGAAATAATGGTGCAGGTAAAACCAATATTTTAGATGCAATTTATTATTTGTCTTTTAGTAAAAGTTTTTTTTCAAGTATCGATGGATTAAATATTAAACATGGGCAAGATCTTTTTGTAATTCAGGGTAGTTATATTATTAAAGATGCAGAAGAAAATATCTATTGTGGCTACGAAAAAGGGAAAAAGAAAAAAGTAAAACGCAATAAAAAGGAGTATGAACGATTAGCAGATCATATTGGACTTATTCCATTAGTAATGATAACTCCTTCAGACATAAGTCTTATTATTGGAGGTAGCGATGAGCGAAGAAAGTTTGTGGATGGAATAATATCGCAATACAATCGTAACTACTTATATGATTTGCAACGTTATAATAAAGCATTATTACAGCGTAATTATTTGCTTAAAGAGGCAGCAAAAACAAAAAGCAATAACGACGATGTAATTGAAATTTATGATCAACAGCTTATTGAAACAGGTAATAGGATTTTTGAAGAACGAAAAAAGTTTACAGATGAAATAATACCAGTTTTTCAGAAATACTTTGAGCATATATCAATGGGCTACGAGAAGGTTCAACTTAATTATTCATCAAGCTTATACGATAAGGGTATGAAGGTATTGCTTGAAGAAAGCAAAGCAAAAGACAAAATTGCTCGCACTACAACTGAGGGAATACATAAAGATGATTTGGAACTACTTTTGGGCGAATATTTAATTCGAAAACTAGGATCACAAGGACAGCAAAAAAGTTATTTAATAGCATTAAAGCTGGCTCAATTCGAGTATATACAGAAAATATGTGGATTTAAACCTATTTTATTACTCGACGATGTTTTTGATAAATTAGATAGTTCAAGAGTTGAGCAAATTATAGAATTAGTATCGCAACGCAGTTTTGGTCAAATATTTATTACCGACACTAATTCCAATAGGATTAATAAAGTACTGAATAGTGTAAATGATAATTATTTCCATTTTAATGTTGATAATGCCCAACTAACCAAAGTATATGAGACGGACTAAAACAATGCCTTTAAAAGATGTACTTAAGGAGTATGTTGAAGTAATGAAAATGAAAAGTAAACTTAGCGAAGTAAGTTTATTGAACTCATGGGAGAAAATTGTTGGACCAACAATTGGTAGAGCAACAAAAGACATTTATATTAAAGATAAAAAGCTATTTATAAGATTAAATTCTTCGGTAATACGTAGCGAACTGCTACTTATAAAAGATGGATTAAGAGATAGATTAAACGATAATACAGGGAGTCAAGTTATTTTGGATATAGTGTTTTTGTAATTCCAATATGCAATAATTTCTATTGTTATTATCTGTTTAATATAGTTCAAAATACTCAATTGAACAATGTCAATCCTACTTGGTTCTATACGTAATTTAATTAATATTCACATTTAAACATATGGAGATAATGAAGAATTTATTTTATTTAATTTTTGGAATGGTTTTTATCGGACTTATGTCGTGTAATCAAACCATAAAGACAAGCAATAGCGAAGCCGAAGTAGTTCATGATGTAATGGACATGGAGCAAGGCAATGAGCTAACAGCTTGCTTTCACTCTACAAAAATATATTGGAAAGGCACAAAGCCAGGCGGTGAGCATAATGGTATAATTAAGCTTAAAGAAGGTGGAAAATTCATAGTTAAAGATAATGAATTGGTTGGAGGTGAATTTGTTATTGATATGACTACCATAGTAAATATTGACTTGGATGATGAAGAAATGAATGCAAAATTAGTGGGGCATTTAAAATCAGCTGACTTTTTTAATGTAGATTCTTTTCCTGTTGCAAATTTTGTAATATCGGCGGTTTTGCCTTTAAAAGGAGATGATGCTTTTAATACAACTTTAAGAGGAAACCTAAGCATGAAAGATATTACCCATGGTATTGAATTTAAAGCTAATGTAATAGTTCATGAGGGAAATGTTTCCGTAGTTTCTGAGGAATTTATATTGGATAGAACTAAATGGGGGATTAATTATAAATCGAAATCGGTATTTAAAGAACTTAAAGATAAATTTATTAACGATGAATTTGCTTTAAAAATTGATGCGCATTCAATGTAATAGTTTATAATTTGACAATAAAAAAGGGGTTTGAAATCAAACCCCTTTTTAAAATGACAATCCCTTGCGAGTAAACAGTATTTCGAGTTGTAAATTGACTATTACCCAAATTGAGCGATTAGTTATTACTAATTCGCTCAATCGACTGAGTAATTGTAAGTTCTAACAAATCTTCGTTTCACTTGATTTGTGACAAACAACCTGCCTGCAGCAGGCAGGCAATTCCTAGGTCGGGATTAACTCTAAGTAAAGCGCTTTTCATTTCATTCAAATCGCTCAACTTAGGTATTAATCATAGTGTGTAAAAATAAAACCCACAATTGTGGGTTTAAAATTCTCGTTCGTCGAATTTACTAAATCGCTCACTTCTCGAGAAAAAGAATTCGCTTTCAATCCTAGCATTCTCATCGCTATCTGAACCATGTACAGCATTCATCTGCATCGACTGAGCAAATAATTTCCTTATGGTTCCATCTTTAGCTTTATCAGGGTCTGTAGCGCCAATAATACCACGATATTCGCAAACTGCATTTTCTTTTTCAAGTATGGCTACAACTATTGCCCCAGAGGTCATGAATTGTATTAAATCTCTATAAAATGGTCTGTCTTTGTGTACAGCATAAAATTTCTCAGCCTGAGCTGTTCTTAGCTTAATTAGCTTCATTGCTGCAATGTGAAAACCATTTTTATTTATTTCATTTAAAATAGGACCAATATGCTCGTTTGTTACAGCACCTGGTTTAATAATTGTAAAGGTTGAAGTTCCAGCCATAATATTATCTTTTTTGTTTACACTAAATATAATCAAAATAAAGTCGATTGCTATCTCTTTATTATTAATATCTTAACAAACAGAGATGTTCAATTTTTGTTTATCGGAACTTATTTAATTCTT
>JAUXEM010000135.1 GCA_030620515.1 Salinivirgaceae bacterium | reverse complement strand
GGCATCTTTCAGAAAGGCATCATTTATTCTATATGTTCCACCTGATAATGGTTTAACAATGCCTCCTCGACCAACAATTCCAACAATATTAATTTTTGACTCGGCTAATTCACTTTGCAGAAATTTCTTAATATGGCTTAAGCGGTAATTCAACTGGTCGCTAATTCTGGCAAATTTATCAAGATCAGTTTGTACATGTCTAACTGATTCTGTTCGTAATTCACCATTACGGTTATATAAGGCAACTTTAGTAGAAGTTGAACCCGGATTTATTACTATTACTGCTTCGTTGTTATTCATGTTTTGCTAATTAAAAATTCACACCTTTATTTGAAACATTTAAAGTTAAAAACTATTCAGAGTAAAAATAGTATCAGCTACTTTTTTATTGAGATAAATAGTATTTTTGCTGTATGAATAATGAACAAGTGAACAACCCGCTGCATGGAGTTAAACTAGAGAAAATACTAAGAGATTTGGTGGATTACTATGATTGGGATATGCTTGGTGAACTAATTCCTGTGAATTGTTTTTTAAAAGACCCAAGCATAAAATCGAGCTTAAAGTTTTTGCGCACCACACCTTGGGCTCGCACAAAAATAGAGAATCTTTATTTGGAAAATATTGATAAGTTTAGAAAATAGTAATAAGTACAAAGTAATAAGGATTGGCTACTTATTACTTTGTACTTATCTTAATAAAACTATCTATCGTATTTACAACAGCCATGTAAGTTATTATAAACTTCATCATTAGCTTTCACTTTGTCGGTATCGTAACCAACTTTTGCAATGGCATTATGAATTGCATCTAGGTTAGTTTTTGATTCATTGAATAACAAAGTAATGACTTTAGTATCTACATTCCAATTTACCGACGAAACTCCCTCAACAGAGTTTGCTGCCTTTTCGATTTTAGTTTTGCACATACCGCAGTTTCCCTTCACATTAAAGCTATGCGCTTGGTTTGAAAGAGTAACCTTATAACCTAATTTCTCAAGTGCTTGCTTTATTCCTTCATCAGAATTTTTGCTTGCTTTATACTCAACGGTAACTATATTTTCGCCATACTTTACGTCTACCGATTTTACCCCCTTTTCGTAAGGCAGATTCTTCATTACCTTAGCCTCGCAACTAGGGCAATCAAAATTACAAGTATAAGTAACTTTCTTAACACCTGAATTTTCTTGTGCTTTTACATTCAATGTAACCATTGCTAACAAAGCAATTAATGTTGTTTTAATTATTGTTTTCATCTTTTTAGAAGTTAGAAGATAGAATACAGAATTTAGAATCCTTTATTTTATCTATTCGTTTTAATTTTTATTTTTTTACTTTTCTTTAATTTTAGTTCACCTGCCTCCAGCAGGCAGGCTCTAGGCTTAATTTCAGGCACTTACAACTTTAGTCACTTCTTAAAACCTTTTATCTAAATTATATTTTACACCCACATAAAACATTCGTCCATAAAGCGGACCCCATATTTGGCTGGCATCAAAGTCGCTACCAAAAGGGTTATCAACTCCAATTATGGCATTCTCTTGTGTGAAGTCCGTAAGATTCTCTGCACCCACATAAAAGCTCCAATACCTATGATTCTTTGTTATTTGAGCTATCATTGTTATGTATTCATCTGATTGATTATTAGTAGCAATACCATTAGCATCATTAGCTTGTAACAAGCGCTGTGAACCGTGAAACTGAACAGTTGCATCAAATTGCCACTTATCTAAATTAGTGCGATATTGCCCTGAAATTAATCCTTTGTACCTACTAATAAATGGAACAGATTTAAGTTCATTTATATAGTCAGTTTGAACATCATTTAAACGAAAACCACCTGACAATTCGAATCTAGTAAAAAGCTCATAAAATGCCTCCACTTGAAAACTGTTTGCAAATGATTTTCCTTGCAGATTATAAAAGTGTACTTCTTGTGTATTCTGCTCCAAATCAACTACAAGCTGATTTTGGAACTCGGTTCTAAAAAACTCAAGCGACAAAGTAAGATCGCGCTTACCAATAGGTATCTCATTGTTTAAACTAATACCGTAATTCCATGCTTCTTCTTGTAAACTTTTTTCATTAATAACAATTTGTTTTGAAGTAGCTAAATATTGGGTATTCTCACTTATAATAGTAGGTGTACGGTAACCTTTTCCTACCGAAATGCGAATAGTTGTATATGCCGGAAAACTATATTTTGCATGAGCCCTAGGCGTAATAAAATTCCCATGAATAGAGCTATAATCGTTCCTAACACCCAATAACATTGAAAACTGCTCCAATGGAATGTAGTTATACTCAAAAAACACGCCTGGCACAAACTCTTCATAACCAACATTGGCATTAGTATATATATTACCATCAGAAAAAACTTCACTATTATTATCGTACACTACGCTTACTCCGGTATTATAAGTATGCTTAGTAGAACCTATGTATGATTGAAAAATAAGGTTTGTATATAAATTTACTTGCTCTACATCGAGAATATTGTTACCATAAAACGACTCACGTTCAAAATAATTTACTGAGCTTATCCAACCTATGCTGGTATTTGAACGACTAAATAGAAAGCCCACTTTTGAAAAAGCATTTACCCTATTCACATCTATTCCAATTCCATATGCCGATTGTTCTTGCTGAGTTAACTCATGGCTGAAGTCTGTTTGACCACCTTTACGAGTTTCTGTTAAAAAAGACAAGCCTAACTTCGCCTCCACCTTTTTACCCATGTAATTCCAACGATTCATAAAATTACCAGTATATGAAACAGGCTTATCTAGAAAGCCATCGTCGTTCATATCAAGTTTACGACTATTGGAACCTCCATGAACTAAAAGATTAGTACTCCATCGTTCATTCACATCGAAATTAATTCCTGCATTCGATTCCATTTTACCATCTTGATTGGCATAAAAATAGAAATGTAGTTTTTCATCGTTACCCGGATTCTGATAATTTATATTTATTTGTCCGGTAATACTCTCGTAGCCATTCTTAACCGCCGATGTTCCTTTTGATACTTGAATACTCTGCATCCATGTACCAGGCATATAATCTAGTCCAAAAGCGGTTTCGCTACCGCGGATAATTGGAATATTTTCTAACATTAACTGCGAGTACCTTCCCGATAAACCTAGCATTTTAATTTGTTTTATTCCTGAAACAGCATCGGCATACGACACATCAACCGAAGCGTTGGTTTCAAAGCTCTCTGACAAATTACAACAGGCGAACTTAGTTAACTCTTTACTGGTAATATTCTGAGTTAAAATTGGATTTATTTTAGAAATGTTTGTAGATTTTATACGCTCTGTTACTGTTACTTCATTTAAATCGGTACCTGCGGTCAAATAAACCAATACTGGTTTATTATCGTGTACCATAAGCGAATCAGTTTTATAACCCACATAACTAAACATTAGCATATGGTTATTTCCTGCTTGCTTTAAGCTAAAATATCCACTGGCATCTGTTGTTGTTCCTTCGGTAGTGCCCTGCCAATATACATTAACTCCAATTAAGGCTTCTTTTTTATTGCTTTTATCTGTTACGCGACCTTCAATCTTTTTAGCCTGAATTTGCATTGAAAACAATAACAAAACAGTTATCATGAAGTATTTATTTAATAGAAAACTCATTCTCATATTTTTATTAAACTGGTTCTGGGTTACTCCAAAAGCCAATAGTATATTACTATATTTTGTGATAATTATAAATCACATAACTCTCAATAGAAAAATTAGTATTTCATTGAGAATAAAAATTAAAGAATAAGAAATCAAATAAGATAAACCTGAATAAAGGAAAGGTATTCGGTAAGTAACTTTGGTGGTGATTCAGTAGAGTAGTTCGCTACTGCAAATGAACTAGCATTATTGCTTAAAAGATTATTTATTATAAATAAAGCAACAAAACTGTTTGTTTCATTCACCTTTAAAATTGGCGTTGTATGGTTAACAAGTGTTTTTGTATCTAATTTCAAATACTGTTCTTTATCTGAGCAGCAATTATCATCCTCCGATTTAGGGGCAACTTGCTTACAACAAGCATCATCAACTACTTCGTTGATAGGTACACAGCAACCTTGTTCTTTTTCAGCTTGTTCTGCATGCCCACATGCCTCAGCCGGTATTATTATTGATACATTTTGAATTTGAGAAGAAGAACAATGATGAGTATACAGCTTAAAACCACTCGTACTGAACACTACAATTAGTGCCAGTGCCAATGAAAAAATACCAGTAATATATTTTGTTCCCTTTTGCATACCATAAATATTACGCCAAAGATAAGAAATTGTTTCGCTGCTTGGTGTTAATGGCTTGTTAATAGCTAAATAAAACCCCTTTAGGTGTTAAGAAAAAGGGGGTTTAAAATATCTGCTTAATTATAAAAGCATTTTTATTTCTAGTGTAAAACTTCAAAAATTACATCACCATGTGTTTGACCAAAATTGGCTTTAACCCATTTTTTAAGATTTGCTAAATCTTCCATAGATAACCATACTACCGATTTTTTTAATTCCTTTTTAAATAGCTCTTTACTGAAGGATATTCCAGCTAAAACTCTCTTTTGTAATTCTAACATCTAGTAATTTTTATGGGTGAGCTATTCTATTTTCAATTTTAGTGCCAAAAATAGATTTCATATAGTAATATCGGTAAACTCAGCATATTTATCGGCAAATTGTAAATAGATTAAAATCTAAATGGAAAAACACGGTATACATATGTGCCATTTTGCTTGTTTAGCTGACAATACATACTTTTATACTAGAAGATCTAAACAAGTACATACCTATTTAAATCTCCATTTAAAATCGTTAAACCTAATTCTTTCTACCAGGATAAACCACGTAACTACTCAATACAATCTCGGTAAGGTACTTTGTTTGTTTGTTTTTATCCTCGTATTGACGATATGTAATTTTGCCCTCTAGAGCTATTTCATTTCCCTTTTCTAAATGTTTTTCGGCTATTTCGGCTTGTTTGCCCCATGCAACTACATTATGCCATTGTGTTTCAGTTTTTGGTTCGCCTTTACCATTGCTGTATGTTTCATTGGTTGCTACTGTGAATTTGGCAATTTTTTTACCGCTATCAAAATTTACAATCTCAGGGTTCATTCCTAAATTTCCTACTAACTGTACTCTGTTCCTTAAAGTTGTCATAATAATAAAGTTTAAATTTTTACTTGAATAATTTGATGGTACAAAGTTGCACCCATTACCAAACTCAAGTCGGTTAATAAGTATTTAGAGTTGTTTAACTTTCGTTTAAAACCGTTTGTAAGTAATTAAAATTGTTTTTATATTTGATTATCTGATATTTAACAAATAGCATTAACCAACATTATGGTGAAAGAAAAACGACTGTGCCCAGTTTGTAAGGATGAAATAATTGGAAGAGTAGATAAAAAATTCTGTTCGGACCAATGCCGCAACACTTTTAATAACGAAAAGTACAGCATGAATAATACCATGATTCAAAAAGTGAATCGTGTGTTAAAAAAGAACTATTCTATTTTAGAGGAATTAAATAAGAGTGGTAAAACCAAAGTAAATAGATCGAAGCTATTACAAGAAGGTTTTGATTTTAATTATTTCACTAGTATTTACAAAACTCAAAAAGGTGGTATATATCATTATTGCTATGACCAAGGTTATTTGTCACTTAGCGATGAATTATATTTATTAATTAAAAGGGAAGACTCTTGAAAAGTTGCAAGTTTAAAGTGCCTAGAGTGAGCTAGAGTTAAAGAGGGTAAGAAGTATATAGTAATAAGTACAAAGAAAAATATATCCGTACTTATTACCTAGAATCTAATCGAAAAAAAAGAGCTTTACAATACTGCAAAACTCTTCTCTTATTACTTGCTACTTTATTACTTCTTTATACTTTGTACTTGATACTCAATACCTCATTTCTATTTTTTCAACAATTCTTTTACAGCCTCTTCCAACTGTTGGTCGCGCCCATTACCCATAGTTTTGGGTTCATTTGCTACTTTAATGTCTGGTTCCAATTGGTTATTTTCTAAAAAAGGCTGTCCTAATGGTCTCCATCCGCCCATTGGTATTCCAAAGAATATGCTTGGATCAATTTGCGATTCCCACCAAACAAAGGTTCCAGTTCCTGGCACTGGCATTCCAAGAGTATTTCCAATCTCTTTAATTTTGTATGCTACCGGAAATAGGTGCGCATCGGAATAATTACCCTCGCCCATAATTACTATTGATGGTTTTACCCATTTATTATAAGGTTCGTGTCCAATATACTGTCCGTGAGGAATTATCTCCATATACTTTTTACCATTTAAAAAATCGGAAAGTACATCGTGTAAATTACCTCCGCCATTAAAGCGAGTATCCACAATTAAAGCATCTGCAGATAAGTATTTACCTAAAGCTTGTTCATAAACCGTACGCATGCTAGCATCGTTCATACCACGCACATGTACATAGCCCAATTTACCTACCGATAATCGTTCAGTTTCTGCTTGGCGCGATCTTACCCATCGCTTATATAATAAGGATGACTCTTGCCCTAAAGATATTGGTTTTACCACTTCGTCCCATTTGCTTTTTGTTGTTGTATTATAAACTGATAAAAGAACATAGTCTCCTTCTTTACGATTTAGTAGTTGATACCAATCCATTTCTGGAGTTATGGCTCTACCATCAATTTTTTCAATAATGTCGTTTGCTTTAATTTTCAATGCACTTTTATCCAGTGGTCCACCTTGAATAATTTCAGCCACTTTTATTCCATTACCCGTATGTGTGTAATCGGTAAATATTCCCAACGAGGCTGTTTTGTCGGCATTTGGTTTTTTGTATCGGTAACCACTTCCGGTATGCGATGCATTTAACTCGCCCAACAACTCGCTAAGCATTTCAGTAAAATCGTAGTTATTATTAATGTAAGGCAAGAATTTTTTATACTCGGTATAATAAAAATCCCAGTCTACACCTTGTAGATCTTGCACATAAAATTTTTCACGAACCTGACGCCAAGCGTGGTCAAAAATATAAGCACGTTCATCAGCTCTTTTTAGAACCATTTCGCCCTTAGCCTTAGCTGTTGTTATTTTTGCATCTTTAATAAGTACTTTTTTAGCCTTGCCGTCTGACAAAACAAATAGGAACTTTCCATCTTTCGACAATTCCATTGATGTTCTGCGTCCATCAATTTTTGCAAAAAGTTTGGTTTCCTTTTTTACTAAATCAGTTACCCAAATATTATTCTTTTTTTCAAATTTTGTAAGGTAATAAAGCTTGTTGCCATCTTTTGAAAGTACCCAATCGCTCATATTTGAAGTGTGAACTGTAAGTTTATGCTTTCTGTAAATCAAATTACTCCAATCAAATTTCAGGTCTTCTACTTTATTTTTATCGTCGTCTTTCTTATCTTTTTTATCCTTATCCTCTTCATTTTTATCCTTCTTATCCTTTTCCTCTTTTTCCTTTAGTAGCTCTTTCTCCTCTCTCGTAAGGTTAAACTTATCAAAAGCTTCCTGAGTAAAAAACATGGCATAAACATCCATTTCGGTAGGATAGCCATTCTCACTTTTAGCACTTTGTTTGGTTGAACCAAAGGTTATCATTTTTCCATCGCTACTCCATTTTGCATTAAAATCGTAATAACCACTATTTGTAAGGTTACGTAAAGTTCCTGTTCCAGAAGCTTCAATTAACCCAACATCGCTGTTCATTACGTTTTCTTTTGGTCCAAAATCTACTAAAAACCATTTACTATCGGGCGACCACATATAATATTGGTCACCATCGGCATAGGAATAATTATGTTCCGCAGCCAATACGGTTCTACTTTGTTTAGATTCAAGATTAACTACTTTTAAAGTGGTGCGATTCTCAAAGTAAGCGACTTCTTTTCCATCTGGTGAATAAGCTGGCTGAAATTCTTCGGCTTGGGTTGCAATAATTGTTTCCTCTTTTAATAAGGTAGAATTGAAAAAATATGTTTCCTCGTCGCGTACAATGGTTTTACTATAAACATTCCAACTACTATTTACTTCAGCTGCATAAAGTATCGATTTACCATCGGGACTAAAACTTACGCTGCGTTCTTGCCATGGTGTATTTGTAATTCTTTTGGTAGTACCATGCTCAATGCTGCTCACAAAAATTTCGCCTCTAAACACATAGGCATATTCTTTGCCATTTGGCGAGAGGCTGGTTTCTCTAAAACCACTATTTACACTAATATTCTCTTCAATATTTTCTCTGCCATCGTAATTAATCTGAATATTTACTTTCTTAGCTTCCTGACCGTGTTCCATGGTGTAAATTTGTCCATCGAAACCAAAGCACAATGTATTATTATTGGTAACCGACAAGAACCTTACCGGATGCTTTTCGAAGCCAGTTATAGCAACACTTTCTATGGGGTTAGTTAATGAGCTTTTATATACATTAAATGAGCCTGACTTTTCTGATAGATAATAGAAGTCGTCATTATTGCTTGCGAAAATAGGGTTCCTATCTTCGCCATTAAATTCTGATAACTGCTTATATTCTTTCAACTCCATATCGTAAACCCAAATATCGCGTGTAACCGATGAGGTGTGGTGCTTTCTCCATTCATTCTCGTAGCCTTTTCTATCGTGAAAGATTAATTTTTTTCCATCGCTACTAAGATTGGCATTATGGGCTGGGGTAGTTAAAACTTGTGATACCCTTCCGCCTACAACTGGCACGCTATATAATTCAGCCATTGTACCTGTTGGAAACTGAACATTGGTGTAGGCATCTTGCCTTACAGCTTCGAAAATAACTGCGCTATTGTCAGGTAAAAATGAGCTTGGTTTTTCATTGTTTGAATGGTAAGTTAACCTTTTAGATTCTCCACCAGTTGCTGGCATTACAAGCACATCAAAATTACCGTATCTGTTTGATGCAAAAGCAATATTTTGTCCGTCGTTGCTCCAAACGGTATTATACTCGTAGCTTTCACTAATGGTTAATGGGATTGCAACCCCTCCTTTTGTAGGCACTTTATAAATATCGCCTTTGTAATTAAATACTATGGTTTCTCCATTGGGTGAAATTGCGGGGTAACGCAACCACAATGGATTTTCCTGACCTACTAATGAAAATGACAAACAAGCAATTATTGCCGTTAAAATAAGGGTTGAATACTTATACATGACTAACTTATTTAGTTTGAATTTTAAGAACATACAAGTTAGTGAAAAAATAGATGTAATTATTGTTAACACTCTGAAACATTAGCGAAATAGTCTTTAGTAAACTTACACTGAAAAAAATGCCATTCAAATTGATGCTAACAAATTATTCAGATTTTCAAATCACCTAAAAACATATGAAACAGCCCATGGCTAAGATAAATATTGAGACACATTCCAACAATGATTAAAAAGCCTGCCTGACGATAGGCAGGTGAACCAACCCTCAACATGTGCACAAATTTTAAACGGATTAAAGACTTTTTAGAGCGGTTAAAGGTTTTTTAAAGCAAGTATATAAATGAACTAACATTTACCTCTTGCACATGGGCTATTGGTAATAAAGAAACCAATGAAAGCTCCCATTAGTGTATTTTTTATAATATGATCCGATTGCATATTCATTAAAAACCTACCCTCTGTAATATAATAAAAGGCAAAACCGGCAATGGCTCCAATTACAATATAAACTATAGTCTTCTTGGTATGGTTGGTCATTAATCTTTTAAGCCAATTACCAGTAGGCTTTAATTCTAATTTTTGAAATTCCATTTATACATCTATTTATTTAGATACAAAGATATATAATATTTTTTAGAATTATATTCTACTAGTATTTTTGTTATAAATCAAACTATTCAATAGCTGATATAACAATATTACCATGGCGTATTCCTTTTATTGCCAATAACTTATTACTTAATTTGATTACTTTATTAGCAGTACCTCGAACAGCTATTGTTTCGATGCAGTTTTTCTCATCTAAGTGAATATGTTGGCTTGAAAGTACCATACAATTGTATTCATGTTTCATTGCAGCAGTTTCACTATGCAGACGTAAAATCCGATGGTCGTAAACCAACACTATTGCACCGGTAACCTTCTGGTTATCTTCAATGCCCTTATCGGTTTTATGCTGATTAATTAAATAGCGTAGCGCCTGCGACCTGTTTGGGAATCGTTCCTCTTTTACAATACTATCTAACTCTGACAATAAATCTTCTTCAAGAGAAACACCAAATCTTTTAACTGCCATAATATATTCTATTTAAACAAAACTTATAAATTAGCTTTTTATTCATGTTCAGTATTCAAAATGTAAGCAATAAGAGAATTAAGAAAAGGATAATAATCCTAGATATTTTTTGTCTCAATACTTATTACTACCTAAGTTGAGCGATTT
>JAUXEM010000207.1 GCA_030620515.1 Salinivirgaceae bacterium | reverse complement strand
TTTTCTTTTTTATATTTTTAAATGCTTTTGCCCTGTGGATTAATACATGATATTTGTAAATTCAACAACCATATATTTATAGCAACATCACAAGGTGTATAGTATTTGACTATTAGTGATTCAGCCTCCCCAGTTTTTATTGAATTAGAAGGTATTAAAGAACAATCATGGTCATTATTACCCTTTGAATTAAAAAACAAAGAACAACTATTAGTAGGTACTAGTAGCGAATTATTTTCAATAAACAAGAAATTTGAAGTTAGCTATATTGACAAACAAATAAGGTTAAAAAGTAAAAAAACTAAAACAAATTATATTCAAAAGCTTACCAGGAGTAAAACTAATCCAAATGAAATATTTGTAGCTCTTAGATAGCAATGAATTACTTTGGGCACAACACTAATAAAAAAACCATCGTATAGGAGCCTTTTTTTATTATGTAATTATTGAGGGCAAAGATTAAAATAATCCTCCGTTTTGGTAAATATCTAATTGAACCTCAGAGAATGGTTCAGCTTGCACTTTCTTACTATTCTTCAAACTCTCTATTTCGCCAGTCTCAAAATTTACTTTAATAGTATCTCCATTTTTCAAATCAAGTCCTTCAAGCGTATTATAAGTAACAATAGGGAATGCCGAATTAATTGCATTACGCTCATACATAGCACAATAGCTTTCAGCTACAATTGCTGAAATGCCAAGTGCTTTAAAACAATCAACAGCTTGCCGACGTGAGCTACCTGAACCAAAGTTCTTTTTAACAACAACTATGTCACCTAGTTTAGCTTTTTTAGAAAAATCTTCGTATCCAGCCAAATTCTCAAATGTATATTGCCCCATTTCGGCTAAATCGGTTATTGATAAATATCTATTGTGGAAAATCATATCTATATCAATATTATCCTCTTCAATAAACCATACCCTTCCTTCTACAATTATAGAATTATCAGACTGTTCCTTATTTACATTTCCATCAGTATTATATATTTTCTTTTCAGCATTATCTGGTATAGTAAAACGTACTGGTTCATCAGGAATTTCGTTAGGCATTGTAATTACACCCGCAACTGCCGATGCAGCAACTACTGCAGGACTAGCCAAATACACTTTACCCTTACCCTGTTTTCCAGGAAAGTTACTATTTCCCGAACTAATAGTAATTTCTCCTGATTCATTTTGACCAACTTGACCTGCAGCACAACCAGTACAACTAGAGTTGGAAAGTACTGCACCTGCATTTTTAAATGTTTGAATTAAACCTTCATTTAAACAGTGTTGCCAAACTTCATTGGTTGCAGGAACAATTTTCAATACTACTCCTGGAGCTACTTGTCTCCCTTCAAGAACATTTGCAGCTGCACGCATATCCTGAATTCTTCCATTACTACAACTACCAATAAAAGCAGAATCTATTTTAATGCCTTTTGCATCGTTTACTGTGACAGTATCGTACGGAGTACCAGGTTTTGAAACTCTTGGAGTAAAAGATGATAAATCAAGGTCATAAACTTTGTCATAGTGTGCATTTACATCTGGTTCAATAGGCTCAATTGGTTTTCCTGTGCGTTCACTACAATAATCAAGAACTAGTTTATTGGGTTTAAATAAAACTATAATACAACCCATTTCAGTTCCCATAGATGATATAGTGATTCTTTCATCTACAGTAAAACGTTCAACCTCATCTCCACATATTTCAACGGCATAACCCATTAATGAATTTGCTCCAAATTTATCTAAAAGATTTAAAACAATATCCTTTGCCTTAACATCTTCAGGCCATTCACCATTTAAATTAATTTTTACTGTAGAAGGTACTTTAAACCACACTTTTCCTTTATTCCAGGCTGCAGCAATATCCAGAGTGCCCATACCTTGACCAAACGCACCAATTGCTCCTAGAATATTTGCCTGCAAATCTGTTGTAACAGCTGTTGAACCAGGAAAAGCCAAACCTTTATCAATCATTAAATGCGTACCAATACCTTTATCTATATCGTAAATTTCTATACCATTTTCTTGTGCAAATTGGCGACATATATGCTGATTTATAGCAGACTTCTTATCAGAACCAGTAAGGTTAAAATCAAATGTAAAAAAAGTTTTAGCTGGATTTTCAATTTTAAGATTAAAATCTTTAATATTTTTAACCACATCGGCACCACCAAAATCGCGAGCTACTCTGGTATCAATATCAATATCTATAATTTCACCAGGCTTTACCACATCAAACTTTGAGTGAGCTGCAAGAATCTTTTCAATTAAAGTCATTGTATTAGTAGTTAATTAATGAATAGTATAAAACAATATAAAAACATACAACTATGTATATTAATAAATTACACGCATTTCAGATACTTAATTTTTACAAGTATAATTTTTTACAATAAAAGCAAATGAAAAATAAACATTTATAATACTTTTGCAAGTAAATAAAACCTGTTATATAAAATAACAAAATAATAAATTCATGCATAAACTTACAAAGATAGTTGCAACTATTTCAGACAGGAAATGTGAAGTTGAATTTCTTCAAAAGTTATATAATGAGGGTATGAATGTAGTTCGTTTAAATACAGCACATCAAACACATACCGATACCCTTAAAGTTATAAACAACGTTAGAAAAGTATCAGGAAATATTGCTTTACTTCTTGACACAAAAGGACCTGAAATTAGAACAACCAAAGCTGCTGAAGAAATTATTGTAAATGGTGGCGATATTATAAAAATTAAAGGAGCACCTCAGCAAGAAACCACACGCGAAATGATATGCGTTTCGTACTCGGGCTTTGTTAACGATATTCCTGTAGCTAGTCATATTCTAATTGACGATGGTGAGATTGAATTATGCGTAAAAGATAAAAATGATGAATACCTTACTTGTGAAGTTAAAAACTCAGGTGCTATTGAGGGTAGAAAAAGCATAAATATACCATCGGTTCACATTAAACTACCATCGTTAAGTGATAAAGATCGTGACTATGTGCAATTTGCTATTGATAACAATATAGATTTTATAGCCCACTCTTTTGTAAGAAATAAAGAAGATGTTTTGGCTATTCAAGAGATATTAGACAAGCATAAATCGAAAGCTAAAATTATTGCTAAAATAGAAAACCAAGATGGCATTGATAATATTGATGAGATTTTGGAGAATGCATATGGAATTATGATTGCCCGTGGTGATTTAGCAATTGAGGTACCACGCGAAAAAATTCCATTTATACAAAAACAGCTCATTAAAAAATGTGCTATTAAAAGGAAACCTGTTATTGTTGCAACTCAAATGCTGCATACAATGATAAAAAATCCACGCCCAACACGTGCTGAGGTTTCCGATGTAGCAACAGCAATATATGATGGTACAGATGCAATAATGCTAAGTGGTGAAACAGCTTATGGAGATTATCCAATAGAGTCTGTAAAAACTATGTCAAGAATTGCCGTTGAAGTGGAAAAACAAAAAGATAAATTTTTAGATTCAGGGTATACAATCCTTACAAATGATATTTCATCGTACTTAAGCAAAGCTGCTGTAAAAGCATCTGTGAAAATGAATGCCGCTGCAATTATTGCCGATACAACTACCGGACGAACTGTTAGAAACTTATGTGGATATCGTGGATTTGTTCCTATTTATGCAATGACTTATGGAGAAAGAACATTGAGAGAATTAGCTCTTTCATATGGTGTTATTGCTCACCAAATTGAACCTCAGAAAGATACTGAAACGTTTTTGAATTTTAGCGTTACAAAACTGGTTGACCATGGGCACATTGCTAAAGAAGACAGGATTGTTTTTTTGGCTGGCAGCTTTGGGAAAAGTAGAGGTGCTAACTTCATTCATATTTTAGAAGCAAAAGAGGTAATGGAACTTGAAAAATGGAAAAGAGATTAACTCTCATATAATATTTAATAAGAAACCCGGCTTATACAGTTGGGTTTTTTATATTTGAAGCTTTATGGAAAAAGACGGCTGCATATTATCAACTGCTTATTGGGGACCTGTTCAATACTTTACTAAATACATAAAGCATGAGCACATATTAATAGAACAATATGAAACTTATCCTAAACAGACATACAGAAATAGATGCAATATATATGGACCCAATGGTATTCAATCGTTAAATGTACCTGTACAAAAAGGATCATTTCATAAGCTACTTACAAAAGATATTAAAATATCATATGACACTAAATGGCAAAAAAATCATTTGAAATCAATTGAGGCTGCTTATAAGTCAACACCTTTTTATGAATATTATATTGATGATATTATTCCACTATATGAAAAGAAACAGCTTTTTCTATTAGATTTAAATCAGCTCTTATTAGAACTTTGTAATGAATGGTTATGTGTTGAAACAATGCATAAATTAACAAACGACTATCTACCGGAATACAAGTTTTGTGATCTTAGAGAAGGTATTCATCCCAAACCTAACAAATGTGTTATTGACAAACAATTTGCACCAGTTAAATATATTCAAGGTTTTGAACAGCGTTTTGGCTTTATTCCTAACTTAAGTATTCTCGATATAATATTTAATACAGGAACTGAAGCTTTTTTAATTATTAAAAACTCAAATAAACATTGAGAATGTATTTCAACGTTTTTCTAATATCTTTTAAACCCAATAGACTCATAACAAATATTGCCTTCTTAAAAGCAATTAACAAAATAAAATTGCAATAAAAAAAGGGGCTATCTCAAAAAGACAACCCCTAAATATAAATTTAACTATTCTATTTTCTCATTAAAATATCGTAAACTCGTTCTTTTTTCGTTTTTTCTATTTTACCAGACTTTCTATTTTTAGATGGATCAGATGTCCAAATCCTGTCACCACTTTTATTTATATACCCCCATGTGCCATTTGTATAGTATACTTTTGCAACACCATTAATAAATTCCATAGCATAAGCATATTGTGCTGGTATAACGAATGTTCCCGACTTATTTATATATCCATAATAATCACCCAATTCAACAGCTGCTAACCCCTCACAAAAGCCAAAAGCATCATCATACTTAGGATTAATAGTAAATTTACCTGACTTATTAATAAAGCCCCATTTATCACCAAGTTCAACAGCAGCTATTCCTTCAAAAAATGGCATTGCATCATCAAAAATAGGCTGTATTGTATAATTTCCGTCTTTACCTATAAAACCCCATTGATCATCTCTTCCCAACTGAACAGCTGCCACACCATCAACCATAGGCATCGCTGATGTATATAAATAACCTATTTTTAAAGATCCTGTTTTATCAATAAAGCCATATTTATTCTCATCTCTAACTTCAGCATAGCTTTCGTTAAACATAAATGCATCATCATAAATACAAGGTAATTCAACACTACCCAATTTATTAACAAAACCGTACTTTCCATCCATTCTAACAGAAGCTAATCCTTCATAAAAACCATATGCTGCATCAAATAACCCTGCTACTACCATGTCGCCCGACTTGTCTATAAACCCCCATTTACCATTATCGATAGAAACAGCAGCTAAACCATTCGATGAAAAATGAACAAAACTAGAATACAAATAGGATACAACTACATTACCTTTTTTATCAATAAATCCAAATTTATATTGCTGATTGGCTGTATCATATTTTGCAATACCAGCCATATCAAACATAAATTGCGCTCCATCAGCAAATTGTGGAGTTATTTCCACACTTCCCGATTTATTAATATATCCATCTACATCACCTACTGTAATCAAGTATAAATTAGTTGTATAGCCAGATAAGGTATTCATATTTATCACACTATCCTCATCGTCACTACAAGAATTTAAACTACCTACCAAAACAACACCAACCAATATTGGCATAATCATTTTCATTACTTTTTTCATAATTTTCAAATTAGATTAATTAAACTTTAAATTAAAAGATTTGTGTTTATCATTAGAAAATTTAGTTGACTATTACCCAAATTGAGCGATTAGCTATCGCTAATTAGCTCAATCGACTGAGCAATTGTAAGTTTAACAAATCTTCGTTTCACTTGATTTGTGGTAAACCACAATTCCTAGGTCGGGGTTAT
>JAUXEM010000241.1 GCA_030620515.1 Salinivirgaceae bacterium | reverse complement strand
TGTGATTATATTGCATCTCCTTATTTATTTAGAACCAATTTAAATAAACCTAGATACGTAAATATATTTCTAATAAAGAAAAAATTTATGTACATTTGAATAAATAAATAATCAAAAAGAAATGGTACGCACAACCTCATTAAAGCATTACAAAGAATTAAAAGCTAAAGGTATTAATTGCGAATTAGTAACTAAGCAAGATTTGAATAAATAAAACCAAAACAAATGAAGTTAAGAATAAGAGATTTTATACCAATTAATCTAGGTATTTTAATTGGTACTGGTATCCTTGCGATGTCACCAACCGTACTTTTGAATGTATTAAATGTGGTGGTAAATATGAATTACTGGCTGGGTATTTGCCTAAATATTGCAGTGCTGAAATTGAAGGGGAAGAAAATGAAACTTGCGGAGGGGAATTAATAGAAACTACCGCATAGCATGGTTGGTAACGAATTGTATATGATTTCGTTGCTTTTCGCAATGAATTATACAACGTGTTAGGTGCTTTTAAATAAAAAATAGCGTAGACAAAACGCCAATAAATATATTATAAACTTAAAAATTAGAATAATGAAACAGGAATTTGAAATGATGCAGGAAGAAATGGACGATATTATAGCAATTAATAAAAGCCAAATGCCAGTAATGCAAATTGGAAATGTAACAACTGGAATGGATTTGCAGGATCGTATTAATAATTACTGGAAAGGATTGTCCGATAAATACGGATTTAAGCAAATGACAGTTGAGGGGAGTAGTAGAGGAAAACTATTCTTTCTTGCTGAGCCAAAGCCAATTACAAACCCTAAAACAGGAACAGAAATTGCAATGGATAAATTTGACACTCTTCAAAAAATAGTTGACCAATTAGAATTTGTTGATTACACAAATGAACATGGTGTGAGTATTAAAATGAATGTTGCGTTTATGAAATTAAAGTTGATGGCTAAAATCTAATAACTTTTGCAAAAAGTTAGGTGCGGTGGGATTTTTTATTTTATTGCACTACAACGGATGAGAATATGAAAATGTAAGTGGTGGTATAAGTAGTATGACACCAACATAGCGAGGTATTGAAAAACTATATCGTGTTGGAGATCTGGCAGGCGGGTTGTTAGCCACTTATTTTTTATATACATTGTTGTAAAATCGTTTTAATGTTTTACAATGGACGACAATAAGAACATACCTTTTTAGGTTGTTTTTATTGTGTGTTATTTGTCTGTATTATTTTTGTTTTTGGGCGGGGTTCTTATTAAGAATGTTTTTAAATAACCACAAATGTGTAAATAATTGCTTAAATATTTGCATTACATTACACAAACGTGTATCTTTGAAGTATCAAAATAACAATTTAAAACTAGAAACCATGATAACTTTTAAATCAGACATCGAAAAAACATTAGAGTTAATTCAAGAAGGTAATGTTAAAAATATCAAAACTTGTTTAAACACTATTTTTACAAGAACTAGCAAGAATAGCGATTTAGTAGACATTAATAATATGGGCGAAATTCTTTTAGAGTTAGTAAAAAATAATTCAAATGATTTCACTAAAGATATTTCAACAAAATGCCTGGATAATCAATATAACTTATCAGACAAGCAATCATGGTGTATCTCGTATCAAATAGTAAATAACTTAGAACTTTATATTTTATCAATGAAAGAGTATATTAAAGAGTGTAGCGAAGAAACTGAAACTGAAACTTTCGAGACATTCGTAATAGCAGATACAACATCAAACACTGATAGGATTTATATAGACTGCAACGGTGAAAATTGCGAACTAGAAGAAAACGCAATGATATTTGAAACAGAAAAAGAAGCTGAAGAGTATATAAAAACAAGTGAATGGTCAGAATGGGCAAGCGTAACAAATTCAGATTTAAAAGCAAATATGTAATGAATAATCTAATAAACTGGTCAGAAGTAAGCCGACTACTTACTTCTGATCGAACAAACATAAGAGCCGATTATAACGGTAAGAAATACCACCGAAAAATCGAAAGATTAAAAAAGCTTGTAAACCTATGGGTGTGGTGGCAAGAAAAACAGAAATAATATTGCAATATAACGTTGAATGTATGGTTTTGTAAGCCTATAACTGTACATTTCAACATCTTAGATAAATTTTCATAGGCTTATAAACTATACATATTGTTAGCGTTTCGTTTTTTGAGCGAGGGCAATACAAAACTTAAATAAAATGCCAAAAACAATAAATACACCAAGAGAAGAGTTGATTTGCGGGAAGCTAGACTTTTTACTAAAAGCCGTAATAGCAGGAGAAAAGTTTACAGCTATTGATTTAATTAACTCTATTAGAACAGATGCAGAAAGGATGGAGCGTAAATTAATTATGAGAAAGCAAGAGGCTAGAGCGTTGGCAAATGAACGCTAACGAGTGGCAATAATAAGCGAACAGAAAACTAAAATTGAAACAAATAAATTAAATATAAACTTAGAAGCTTAATAAACAGCAAGAATAATTTGCTTTTTATTGTTTGTTAGGCATCTTTTAAAAATTTGATTATGAGTAAAAGTAGCTTTACAGTAAAATGCCCTTATTGTGGCAAAGAAAATGACTTTACAGGAGATGATTGGTGCGATGGCTTAGTTGATGATAGCGACACCACCGAACTTGAATGTATGCACTGCGATTACCCAATGGACATAACAACTCATGCAAAATATACACAGGAAGTAGCCCCTTACGAACATAATGATAACTTTACCAGCCCTTATAAAGATTATTAGTGCGAGGGGCATTTTTTTTATTGTGTCTAATGGGATCGGCATAAGATTAAGCGATGGCGACCCGTAGGGTTAATCTTGATGCCGTGTTATTGGTAGTATGGCTTTAACCTTAAAAGTTAATTTGAAACACTAATTTAAAAAAGAAAAATAGAGAGGGATTTTTTATGAAAACTATTAAAAGAGATAACGGAAATGATATTAAGATTTATGCAACCACTTTAGAAGATGTTGCTTTTGAACAAATTAAAGAACTTGGAGAATTTGAACCTTACAAAGATTCTAAAATTAGAATAATGCCTGATTGCCACGCAGGAGCAGGATGTACAATTGGAACAACAATGTATATTAAGGATAAAATTACACCTAATTTAGTTGGTGTTGATATTGGTTGCGGAATGCTTACGGTAGGTTTAAATGAAACTGAAATTGATTTAGAAAAATTAGATTCAATTATTAATGAATTTATTCCAAATGGCTTTAATATACACACTGAGCAAAAAGCGGAATTTGATTTTAATAAACTAATTGCCACAGACTTAAATATTGACCGTGCTAAATTGTCGCTTGGTTCTTTGGGTGGCGGAAATCATTTTATTGAAATTGGTAAAAGCTCAAATGGAGAATTGTTTTTAGTTATACACTCAGGATCTCGAAATATTGGCGGAAAAGTTGCGAAGTTTTACCAAAATAAAGCTATTGAAAACTTAACTGACAATTCGAAAGATCAGAAAATGCTTATTGAAAAACTAAAAAAAGAAGGTAGGCAAAATGAAATAGGGAAAGAATTAAAGAAGTTGAAAAAACCTATTATAAACAAAGATTTAGCGTACTTAGTTGGAGCTGATTTTGATAACTATATGCACGATATGAGTTTAATGCAAAAGTATGCCATATTAAACCGTAGAACAATGGCAAATATTATCTTAGAAAAAACAGGATTAACCGAAGCAATTGCTTTTGAAACTATACATAACTATATTGATTTTAATAGAATGATTTTGCGTAAAGGTGCGGTTTCTGCTGAAAACGAAGAGATTTTATTGATACCTATTAACATGCGTGACGGCTCTATAATTGGAAAAGGAAAAGGAAATGCAGATTGGAATTACTCAGCACCACATGGAGCAGGTAGATTAATGGGGCGTAGGCAAGCACATAAGAATTTGAACTTTGAAGAGTTTAAAGAGCAAATGAAAGATGTTTATTCCACTTCTGTTTTAGCTGAAACATTGGATGAAGCACCAAACGCTTACAAACCAATGAATGAAATTATAGAAGCTATTACAGATACGGTTGAAATTGTTGATATTATAAAGCCTATTTACAATTTTAAATCACACAAATAGTTTTGCAAAAACTAAGGCGCGGTGGCTTTTTCTTTTTGGTTTATTTAGTACAGAACCTTATTAGAAAGACAAAAGATTAAGCCATATTACCTATAACACATCGCTATAGGTAATTTACCTGTATATTTCGGCTGTATTGGCTATGTGGCTAAGGCTAGAATCGAAGTTGTTCTAAAACAATATATGCAGTAGATTATTTAGAATCATTCTAAGCTAAAAAAAGTACTTGATTCTTAAATATTAAATCACGACATTTGTTAAACAATCAAATCAAACTAATCTAAAAAAAATACTTATTATGAAAACTTTACTTGTATTAGAAGAAGCTGTTAAGGGCATAAATAAAGCAACTGTATTGACTGTAGATGCTGGATGCGTTAATAAAGTACTTATCTGCAAAAGTGGCAGGCGTGGACAGATTAATAAATCAGGCGCTTTAATGTGTGATAGCTTAGAAATTATAGCTATGATAAAAGAGCATAGCGAAGAAATTAACACAACGCTATCTACTCATTTCGGGGTTGAATTTAAATTAACCAATTAAGTAAAAAAAAGCTGAAAAATGAGCAATACAAAAGCTGATTTAAGTAATTCAGGATGGATATATCGCTTTAAAAGATGCAGTATATTTGTTTTCCTAGACAGAAAAGACAATCTAATCAAGAGCTTCGATACTTATAATCAGGCTGTTACATACGCAAACATGAATATTCGTCTAATCGATCAAAACACGATCAACAAACAATAAATATTAATAAACAACAAAAAAAACTATGAGAGAAAACGAAATCGAAATTAACGGATCAGTTTACGTTAAGAAAAGCGAATTAGCGCAAAACACAGATGGGTTAAGCGCTGTAATGGTAAGAACT
>JAUXEM010000299.1 GCA_030620515.1 Salinivirgaceae bacterium | reverse complement strand
TTAACAGTTGAGGCAACAGCTCCTTTAGCTGTTTTTGACTATGAAAAGCGGAAAAATTATAGAATATTTATTCCTTGCAAAGACAATAAAATATATGCTTATAATATTGAGGGAAAAATAGTTTCAGGGTTCAAATTCTCAGGTACCGATCACAAAGTTACTAAGCCAGTTCAATATTTTAGAAACAACAGTAAAGATTACATTATAATTACCGATAAGCAAAGAACATATATATTAGATAGAAAGGGTAATGAACGCTCAACTCTAAAAAAGAGATTTACACCTTCCGAGAAAAATATCTACACCTTACAAGTAGCAAGCGAAAATCGTAAAGCAAGGCTAGTCACAACTGATAATGCTGGAACGGTACAATATGTTTACTTCGATGGCAGTGTTGAGAGTCAGAAGTTCTCAGAATTTAGCGAAAAACATTTTTTCAATCTGCAAGATTTAAATAGCGATGGAATCGAGGAATTTATATTTATTGAAGGAAAAGAACTTGTAGCATATAATTCTCAAACAAAAAAGTTGTTCGACTTCAAATTTAGTAATCAAATAAGTCATTCCCCTTCGTTTTATAAGTTCTCGGCGAAAGACATTGGCATTGGTGTTACTGAGGCAGAAACGAATAAAATTTATCTTTTTAATAATAAAGGGAAAGTTACTGAAGGATTTCCTTTAAAAGGTAAAACACGATTTAGCATAGGGGTATTGGCACCTGGCTCAGGTCGTTTTAATCTACTTGTTGGGGGTGACGATTTCTATTTGTATAATTATAAGTTAAACTAAAATGACGCTTTCCTTATTTCTAATCACTGTATTAGTTGTATCTGTAAATATTTTCATTACAGGATCGGTAGTTGGCTTTTTGCAAAAAGAAGCAGATAAGAAACAACTATTTCGATTAATATTAACACCTACTACCTTAGTCGCAATAGTTTTACTAATTGGAATACTAATTGGGAAATTATTCATTCCCTTTTTTCAGAATATGGCAAGTTGGAATGCTGCAACAATACTTTTCCTTTTGTCATTAAAATTAGCTTACGATGGTATACGTTTGCACAAAATACGCCAATCGGTTAATCCATTAAATAGTCAAGGGCTTATAGCTATATCAACTTCTATCGCATTAAATGCATTATTTACTGGAATAGCATTTGGTTTATTAAACATCCCATATAGTTATATTATATATGCATATGCAATATTATTAAGCGCAATTTTTTTAGGCTATTCCCTAGGTTCCAAAATGAAAAGACTTATTTCGGGGAGAGTTGATATTTTTGCAGCAATATTTTTCTTCCTTTGTGCACTGTTTATTATTTTAAAATTCTAAGTAGAAAGTTATGTTGAAGTTCTTAGTTATATTTTTCTCAGTAATCTACTTGATAGGTCTTATAGTAAAATGGTTCTTAAAAAGATGGTTTGTAAGCTTATCGCAACAAAATCAGAACAATAATGAACAAAAGAGCCAAAAGGAGGGTGAAGTAACTATAGATTACAGTGAAAACACAGATAAGAAAATGGGTGCTAATGACGGCGAATACGTTGATTATGAAGAAATTAAATAGGAGACTTCTAAATTTTCAAGAAAACAAATAATAATTAGGTTGTATAAAACAAAACTTCTATATTCGCAAACCAAAACTAAGGCCCAGGTGGCGGAATTGGTAGACGCGCTGGTCTCAAACACCAGTGGGGAAACCCGTGCCGGTTCGATCCCGGCCCTGGGTACAAAAGCCCTCAGTAATGAGGGCTTTTTTAAAATATATATACTATGCCCAAGCAACCATTAAAATCGAAAGCAACAAAACAAAGAGAGTTTGATCTACGTTATCTGCAAATGGCACGCATTTGGTCTGATAATTCGTATTGCGAACGCCGAAAAGTAGGAGCACTTATTGTAAAAGACAGAATGATAATATCAGATGGTTATAATGGCACTCCTTCAGGTTTCGAAAATATTTGCGAAGACGAAAACAATAAAACAAAACCATATGTTTTACATGCCGAAGCAAATGCCATTACTAAAGTTGCTCAATCGAATAACAGTAGTCAGGGCGCAACATTATATGCTACAGCATCGCCTTGTTTAGAATGTTCAAAGCTTATAATTCAATCTGGAA
Organism: Salinivirgaceae bacterium; assembly: GCA_030620515.1. Lineage (GTDB taxonomy): Bacteria > Bacteroidota > Bacteroidia > Bacteroidales > SZUA-534 > JAUXEM01. The sequence goes on along the minus strand of JAUXEM010000299.1, from coordinate 1,128 downwards.
TTAAACGAGTGGTTTTTTCTGATGCTTACAGATTACAAGATGGAATTGATTTACTAAAAAGTGCAGGTATTGAAATTGTACAAATGGAAGAAAACAATAGTTGAAGTAACTATTTAGTACGTGCAAGAAAATTCAGCCTCTGACCTGTCTGCCAACAAGGCCGGTAAGAAAGATACAGGAATGAGCCTGCCTACCGTAAGCATTCAGGCAGGATTTTCGAAGCATTTATAATCAGTGGTTTACTTTTGTAAATGACTGATTAAGATGCAAGAATTTCGAAATTAGTGGAGTTTTCTTGCTGAGACTATTTAATAATATTGAGCGACTAATAGTTGTTATTGTAGAGTATTAATCTAAGATTATTTTTGTGAAATTTATAGAAAAATTAGCCAAGGTTGGAATGCCTTTAGTAATTGCACTCTCAGTTATTTTGGGAATGCTTATCCAACAAAAGCTAAGTAATCGTCAAGGTATATTGTCAGGTTTAAATGCATCATCTTCCTCTAAAATTGATGGAATTCTTGATTATGTTGATAGAGAATACGTAGATTCAATTTCAGTAGATGAAATTGTGGAAAATACAATTCCCGTAATGCTTAAAGAGCTTGATCCTCATTCAATTTATATTTCGGCAGCCGACTTCAAAAAAATGAATGAGCCGCTTGAAGGAAATTTTGATGGTATTGGTGTGCAATTTAACATTCAAAAAGATACGGTTGCTGTTGTGAAAGTTATACCAAGCGGTCCTTCAGAGAAAGTTGGTATTCGTGATGGAGATAGAATTGTTACCGTTGATGATTCACTAATTGCTGGAGTTGGTATTACAAACGATAATGTAATGAAGCTTTTACGTGGCAAAAAAGGAACTGATGTTAATGTTGGTATTTATCGAAGAGGGGAAAGTGAACTGGTTCCATTTACGATTACTCGCGATAAAATTCCAATTTTTAGTGTAGATGCATCTTATATGGTTAATGATGAAATAGGCTACATTAAAGTAAATCGTTTTGCCAAAAACACCCTTAATGAATTTAAAGACGGTTTAGCAAAATTAAAAAAACAAAACATGCAGCACCTTGTAATTGACTTTAGAGGTAACGGTGGAGGCTATTTAAAAACTGCTATCCA
>JAUXEM010000139.1 GCA_030620515.1 Salinivirgaceae bacterium | reverse complement strand
TTCCTGAAGAAATCAACTATGATCTAGTAGTAAACGCTCCACAATTTGCAGGATTATTGGTGCAAATGTCGGGAAGGAGTAAAATGATGAACCCAATATTTACTGAAGAAGAAAAGCAAAGCATTAGAATTGATAATATTGCCTACGAATTTGCACCTAAAGCATTTAAACGCGATACTAATTATTGGGGGAAACTCCGGTCAGTTGAGCTAACTTTTAAAGAGAAAAACTCTTATATAACCATTGATAGTGTTTCTGAAAAAGAAAAAATAGAACTCAAGTTTAAGTGGGGATTTAGCTTTGCACAATCACAAAAGCTTCCTTTAAAATATGTTAGTTTAGATTACAATAACATGTTTAACTTTAACCCTCACGAGGGAATTCAGCTGGGATTTGGGTTGTATACAAACGACGACATTGCCAAATGGTTTTCAATTGGAGGTTATTACCGTTATGGTTTTAAAGATAAAATGCCAAAATATGGCGCCGATATAAAATTTGAAATAAGCAGAGCAAAACGTTTCGAGTTTGGTGGTGGCTATACCAACGATTTAAATGAACCAGGCTATAATAACTTCGACCAAATGGGTGCCAAAATATTTTCGCGCTCCTTGCTTATGGAACTAGCCGATTCTGTAAACAACAATTTTGCTTTTGCTCAGCGGCAGTTTGGCAAATGGTTTATTAGGTTGGATGGAAAGCAACAAAGTATAACCCCGTTGTACGATTATAAATTTGCCCCAGATAGTACCATTACAACATTTGCAAATAACCAGGTAGGTATATCAGTACGATTTGCCCCTAACGAACGTGTAAATTTTGTTTATGGCTTCCCTTTTGTAACATCAAATTATCCTATTTTTAAGCTGACCTATATTCATGGTTCTAAAGGAGCGAATGGTAATGGTTTTGATTATAATAAAGTACTATTCTCAGCCATTCATCAATTTAAAATTACTGGGTTTGGTGAAAGCAAAGTGCATTTAAAAGCAGGTTATATACATAGCGATGTTCCATTATTTGCATTAATGGAAGGCGAAGGATCATACAACAGTAGTATTCCGTTTATTTTTAATAGTTATTTTCAAGTAATAAAGCCAGGTGAGTTTTTTAATAATCGCTTTGTCGGATTATTTTATACTCACAATTTTGGTCCCATTCTGCGCATTAGTGAAAAGATACGTCCAGCTTTAGTTATAGCACAAAACATGGGATATGGAGAATTATATCATCCCGAACATCATATGTATGTTGATTTAAAAAGCATGGATAAAGGTTATTTTGAAACAGGTGTTATTTTCAATAATCTCTATTTACACAATATATACAATGCTGCCTACATAGGTCTTGGTTTTGGCGCCTTTTATAAATATGGTGCCTATGCCTCAACAAAAGAAATTAACAACTTTGCTTTTAAAATATCACTAGCCTTTAACTGGTAAAAATGGACCAAGCCCTATCTAATTTATCCAGATAATTATAGGGAGCGGCGCGCTGTAATTATGATTATATTAAGTACAAATATCAAGCATTATCACAAATTTAAATAGATGGAACAATTTACACCAAATAAAAAGGCACTTATTGAATTAGCTAATGCCCGAATGCATTTTGGTAAATATAAAGGCAAACTACTAATTGAAATTCCCGAACCTTATTATGCTTGGTACAGTCAAAAAGGATTTCCGCAAGGAAAACTAGGTACACAATTGGCTGAAATGTACGAAATAAAAGCAAATGGCTTAGAGAAATTGATATGGCCTTTGGTTAAGAAATAGTGCCCAGAGTTTGGAGTACTTAGAGTGCCTAAAGCTAGATGAAAATGGTTCTACCCTGGTTAATGCATGCGTTTAGTCATTTGATTGCCAGTTATTGATTATTAGCAAGTTGCAATTTTAATTGTATTATGTAGACAAATATCAATCCTAAATCTAATATGCTGTATTTCAGGAAAACATAGATAATATTAAGCATACCCTGCATTATACAAGCTACTACCCATTTTAGTACGGAATTAAATCAATTCTAATAATATTATCTGAATTTTCCTTTTAAACATTTATCTTCTTTCACTTTTAGTCATATTAATTTTAAAAGCTGTTCATGAGTACTGCTCCCACTCTGCGCAGCGAACAGTTTTTAATTTTTATAATTTGCAATTGTATTAAACAATACTTTCAATTCAAGCAAATATTTGTATATCAATGTCGAAAAGTCCAGCGGACGTTTTCGACATTGATGTTAACTGATAGAACACGAAAACGTTGTAGATTATTCGTTATTCGAAAAGTGAATTTAACTTGAAAAAGGATTTAATATTTGATTTTTGTCGTTTGAAAAAGACGGTTTAAGTTACCTGCGAATAAGTACTTTTTGACTGGAAGTGGCTCCCCGATCGCGCCGTAATACTATCGGTGCTTAACAACAAAGCAGTTTAAAGCTTAGTACACAACAAGTACCTGTTCAAACAAGAGCAGGTATTTGTTTCTATATAAGTGTGTAACATAGCATTTGTAATGTTTTATATAACTTAACACGGATTACAAATCCGCGCTATTGGTCTTGTTTGCTTACCATTGGCTCGCCATTAAGTATCCTAAAGATGCTTAGTGATTATTAATCATTAAAAACATTAGCTTAATCTCTATTCCCTGAATATGGGCGCTTTGCTTTTTTGCTGCTTGCTCCACCGCGCCATTTGTTTTGCCCTTTTGGTTTTGGTCTGCTCTGTGGTTTTTTAGGTTTTGCAGCAACAGCATCTTCGGTTCCATCATCAACAAATGGATGGTCGTCGATAACAGGAATTTTTTGTCCAATAAGCTTTTGAATATCTCGTAAATAAGGTCTTTCCTCGCCATTGCAGAATGAAAGTGCAACACCACTTGCTTTTGCTCTACCTGTACGCCCAATTCGGTGTACATAAGTTTCCGATACATTTGGCAAATCGTAGTTTACCACTAATGCTAATCCAGAAACATCGATACCCCGAGCAGCAATATCTGTAGCAACCAAAACGGTTGTTTCGCCACTTTTAAAATTAGCCAATGCCTTTTGTCTGGCATTCTGCGATTTATTTCCATGAATAGCTTCGGCTCTAATCTTTGCTCGCACCAAAAGCTTCACAATTTTATCGGCACCATGTTTTGTTCGCGAAAAAACCAGTACCGATTCATAGGGTTCATTCAGCAAAATATGTACTAGCAAACTTACTTTGCATCTTTTGCTTACATAATAAACTGCTTGCTCTACTTTTTCGGCAGTTGCCTGTTCTGGTTTAATAGTAACTTTTTCGGGAGTACCCAATATTTTATGCGACAGTGCAACAATATCTTGTGGCATTGTTGCCGAAAAGAATAAAGATTGTCGCTTTGTTGGAAGCTTTGCAATTATCTTCTTAATATCGTGAATAAAGCCCATATCGAGCATATGGTCGGCTTCGTCTAAAACAAAAAACTCAATGTGCTTTAAGGAAATATAGCCTTGATTCATTAAATCGAGTAATCTGCCTGGTGTTGCAACCAACACATCAACTCCTCTTCGTAATGCTGTGGTTTGGGGATTTTGTTTTACTCCTCCAAAAATTACGGTGTTCCTAATGCCAGTGTACTTTCCATAGGTAGTGAAACTGTCGTCAATTTGAATAGCTAGTTCTCGTGTTGGAGTCATAACTAAAGCCCGAATATTACGTGCTCCACTACTACGTTTTTTATCTAAAAACAGATGTTGCAAAATTGGTATAGCAAAAGCTGCGGTCTTTCCTGTTCCAGTTTGTGCACAACCAAGTAAGTCTTTTCTATCTAGTAAAATTGGAATAGATTGTTCCTGAATAGGTGTTGGGTGTGTATATCCATGGCCTTTAATGGCTTTTTGGATTGGTTCAATAATGTCTAACTCTTCAAATGTCATACGCCTCAATTATTTGCCGCAAAGGTAATTTAATTGTTTGGATAATTACTCCTTTAATTAGTCACATTTATTTAGTTCTACTTTACGAAGTTAAAGCAGGTTGTAAAAAAGCCTGTAAGGCTAAAGTAATTAGCACGGGCAAGGCCCTGTGGAAAGGGTGCCACCGCCCTTTTAGGGTTGGCAACCTTTTTACATTAATAGCATAGGACATTGCCCTATATTAGTGATTGCACTCTTTCAGAGCTATTTGCAACTTCGTATAATAAAATTTACTAATGCTGAAATACACAATATAATTTAGCATTAAATAAAAGAGGCTGACCAGTAAAAAACAGTCAGCCTAATATGAAATGCTCTGAAACTTCTTACATTACAAACATATGGGCTAAATAGATTTCATTGGATAGTATAATTTCTTATTATTTTATGGCAAGTACAACCCCATATTTCCATAAACCAGCTTTAAGAGCTTTATATTGAAAATATCCGCTCTTATAGTGTGTTTTTGCAAAGCGCGAAACTTTAGGATGAAAAAAATTATAAGTAATTGAAAACAAAGCTCCTATTAGAGAAGCATAATACATACGTTTGGCACTTTTGTGTATTTGCTTAGTATAATTAAAGGCCTGTATTGTTTTAAACCCATTGTTTTTACATTTATTTTCAAAAACACCTATCGAGATAAAATTTGTTACACTCCAAGTTTCTCCCCACTTTCTTATCCATGCATTTTTATCGCTTTGCGACTCATTGCTTAAAAAGAAATCAGCAACAACAAGCCTTCCCCCCTTTTTAAGCAAACGGTAAGCTTCCTTAATAAATTCGTTTTTATTGCTAGCATGACACACACTTTCACAAGCCCAAACAACATCAAACGATTCATCAAGAAAAGTAGTCTTAGTAAAATCCATTAGTTCAAAAGAAACTTGGTCATTAATATTCTTCTCTTTTACTAATTTATTGGCAAGATTTATTTGCTTTTCACTTAACGAAATACCTAGCACTTTGGCTCCCTTTTCGGCATTTATAAAAAAGGCTGCACCACCAACTCCGCACCCAGCATCCAATACTTTATCTTTTGCTGAAATACTAGCATGTTTCAGTAATACTCTATTGGTATTTGCTAAAGCCTTTGAAAAGCTTTTAGTGCCTTTATCCCAAATGCCATAATGCAACGATAGATTTTTGTTTAAATTCCACCATCTTTCATAATGGTTTTGTGTTGTGTCGTAATATTCTGCTATGTCTTTTTTTGTAAACATTGGTTGATTTTGTGCAAATATAAAAACAAATTAACTTATTCAGAGCGAATAAAACCTAACAATATTATATTTTCTCCTCAGTCTAGCCTAAGCTATACTAAGAGATATTGTTTCACAATAATACTAATTGCTAATCAAAATACGTCTTAAAAATAAAACCCTTTATTTCAAAATATTTATTGTGAGAAAAAACATTACCAATTAATTACATCAGTAAATAAACTAAAACGAATTTAATTGGTTTACAAGCTTAGATGAAAAGACTAAAATATACTTTATTGATTATTACTATAGCATTATCGGCGCAAAGCCAGAATATAATACAAGTAGATGCTAACGAGTTTAGAAATTTGATTAAAGAAAAAGAAGGCGTCTTACTGGATGTGCGAACACTCCACGAATACAATAATGGATATATTGAAAATGCTGGTCAATTAAACTTTTTCTCGTTCGGTTTTAAGGAGAAACTTTTATTATTGCCAAAAGAGCAAGCCATTTATTTATACTGTAAAACTGGACACCGTAGTATCAAAGCGGCTCAAACTTTAATTAAAAACGGATATACTAAGGTATATAATCTTGAACATGGTATAATGGATTGGGAGCTTAATGAATTACCTATTATAATTAGTCCCAATGCAAAACCCGATAAAGAAAACAAGTTCAGTATAGAACAATATAATACACTTATAAACTCTAAGCCCTTAGTATTTATCGATTTTTATGCTCCGTGGTGTACGCCATGCATTAGCATGATGCCATTAATTGATAGTTTAAAAATAGAATACTTTGAACAAATTGCCATTGTTAAAATAAACGTTGATGCCAGCAAGAAACTAATTAAAGAACTTGAATTAAATTCTGTTCCATATTTTACCTTGCATTCTAATGGAAAAAATGTGTTTGAGCACAGGGGAATTATAACACAAGATGAATTAATGGTTATTTTCGGCACAAATATTGCAAAACAAAAATAACTAATTATTTAGTAATGGTTTTCTTTCAAAAAACATATATACTTTCGCCATCTCAAAAAAATAACGATTAATTTTAATGCGAAAGTATTTTTTTATTCTCATATTAGCTCTTAGCCATATTGCATTTGCACAAAGTAATGTGTCTGATTCAAATAATGTTATATCCAATATTACTCCAAATAAAGTTTCGGGTTATAAGTGGGGAGTTATTCCTACGCTTGCTTACGATGCCGATATAGGCTTTAAATACGGCGGAAACATAAATATTTTTGATTATGGCAATGGGGATAAATACCCAGACTACCTTCAGTACCTTTACATAAAATTGTTGAATAGTACCAAAAACACTTCGAATGTTCAGCTTTTATTCAGTAGCGACAAACTAATTAAGAAAGCCCGTTTAGTTGCCGAGTTTAGCTATATAGTAGATAAAAACTTAAACTTCTTGGGTTTTAATGGAATAAATGCGGTTTATAATGAAGAATTTGCAAACCCTGCAGATGAAGATTATATTAACGAATACTATTACACCCAACAGCGTAGGCTTTTTAGAGGACGAATTGATATTCAGAAAAATATATTCAGCCCCAAGATAAAACTCTTTGGAGGATTCACATTTAGCAATTACGAAAACACTTCAACCGATTTTGACAAATTCACAGCACCTGATGGACCTAATGAAACTCCAGCAGAAGAATTAACTTTGTATCAGCAATATGTAACATGGGGCATTATTAATGAGAAAGAGAAATCAGGCGGAAACATTAGTCATTTCAATATAGGCTTTATCTACGATTCTAGAAATAACCAAAGGGTATCTACTTCAGGAATTTGGGTAGAATCGTTTGCTATAATTTCACCAAAATATTTAAGCGATCAAACTTTTTCGAAATTTATTTTTTCTTACAGACAATACCTTACTTTGCCTAAAACTAACTTTGTTTTCTCGTACCGATTGAGCAGCCAAAGCAAAATGACTGGCGATATACCTTACTATGTGTTACCCACATATTTTGAAAGCCTTGTGAGCAGAGACGGACTAGGCGGAGCATTTAACTTACGAGGCATTACGCGTAACCGTGTAGTTGCCGATGGATTTGTATTAGGTAATTTCGAATTGCGTAAAAAAATAGTAAGTACTCGAATTTTAAAGCTCGATGTTGATTTTCACCTTTCGGCATTTACCGATGCTGCCTATATAACACAAGAATATAATTTTGATATAAGTAATGTGCCAACAGAATGGCAAGATCAACTTTTTGATGATAAAAAGCAGAATATTTCAGCTACTTATGGAATAGGACTATATATTATTTACAATGCAAATAATATTATGTCAGTATATTATGGTTTTCCATCGAGCGAACAGCTAGGTAATGGTGGGCTATATGTTGGATCAAGTTTTTTGTTCTAGAGTTTTTAAAGTCTGACTTTTGCGCTGTTGCAACACTCTGTTAATCAACTAGTCAAACCCTCACTCTGCGTATTTAGGGTTTTATCAAGAATAAATTTCCCAACTTATCAGGCCTACAGCAAACAGGGAATTAGCTTTTAAAGCATATTCGTTAAATATGTTGTCATTTTAATTGACGATAACAAATATTTTAATATTTTCAACATTAAAAACTACATACTAACGTCTAAAAGACTTTTTAGCATGATTTAAACTATTTAAAAGCAAAATATCTGCTACTGCAAATAGCAGGAGAACATATATGAAAATTTTCGACAAAGAAGAATAATTTTATTTCCTTTCTTTTGAGAGTCTATCTATTCTCAATTTCGTTTGTTATAAGTTCTAATACCTCCTCAAATGTACCTGTCCCATCAACTTTCTTAATTTCATAAAGCAATCTGTATTTTTCTATTACAGGAATAGTCTTAATTTCATGCTCGTGCATTCGGTTTAATATATTCTCAGTTGACATATCATAAGCTTTGGCATACTTAGTTTTACTTCTTGCATTCAAGCGTCTAATAGCCTCGAGTGCTGGCACTTCAATTTCAATTATCTTTGTTATTCCTGACCCATGTTGTTGCAACATACCATCTAAAATATAAGATTGTACAAGAGTTCTTGGAAATCCTTTGAAAATGAAGCCATTTACTCCTTTAGTGTTTTCTAATTTCTGTTCTATTAACTGTACAAAAACTTCATCGGGAGCTAATAATCCTTTTTCGCGATATTGTTTAACCCTAAGTCCTATTTCAGTTTCATTTCTAATTTCTTCTTCAATCAATGTTCCAAGTGAAATGTACTGAAGTCCATATTTTTTTGCCAAGGCAAGACCCTGATCGCCTCTACCTGCGCCAGGCAGACCAAACATAATAATATTTAAAAGATTTTTCTTTACTTCACTTTGAAGAACCTTATCTACATCTGCATGAACTTGTTCTATGTTGTTTTGACTATCAATACCAACATAAATACCTTTGTTCTTATATATTTGTAAAACAGGTAAAGTTTTATCGTAATATTCACGTAGTCTGTTACGAATTACTTCTTCATTATCATCACTTCGACCTGAAGTCTTACCTCTTTCCAACAGGCGTTGTACAGCGAGCTCTTCACCTAGCTCTAAACTAATTAAGCAGTTTAACGATGTGTGTAGCTTTATCATTAAACCACTCAAAATATAGGCCTGCACATATGTTCTTGGAAATCCGTCGAACAAAAAACCATCAGTATGAGGATTCTCATTAATAGTTTTTTCAATTATTTGTACAATAATTTCATCGGAAACTAAGCCTCCTTCAGCAATTATGTTTTTTGCCTGGAGTCCAAGTTTTGTAGCATCGGCTATTTCTTTTCTAAGTAAATCACCAGTTGAAATATAATGTAAATTATATTTTTCGATAAGAAGATCGGCTTGTGTTCCTTTTCCAGCTCCTGGAGGACCAAATAATGCAATATTTAACATAAAATTAGCTTTGTTGTTTGCAGTTCAAATATAATACTAAAAAAAACAAATAAGGTGTACCTTTGATACAGTATTTTAATAATCATGCAGCTCTATGGCTGGTGTATTTTAATAATGTGAATAACCCATATTTATAGTTCTTTATAAAAGCCGTTTCAATCCTTTCTGTAAAAACATTACAGCTAGTTATATAAATAATAATAAACAAGGGATTTCCTGCATTCAGATAAGGATTTCGTATTTAAAAAAATATGATAAATATATTGTCGTTTAAATTGTAGATAACAACACATTTTAAAGTTTTCAGGGTTACAAATCACTTGAAAACGTCTGAAAGGCTTTTTAACATGGTTAAAAGGTTTTAAAAGCTAATTCCCTGGCCCAAACTTATTACATATCTAAATTAATAAAATTCAGCACAAGTTTCAAACTCCTACCCTGAATAGCTAACCGCTTTTAAATTGCAATTTTTGCGCTTAACTATATTATATATAATAGTAGGATAGATTTTGAGACCTGCCTGTAAACCTTGGCGGCAGACAGCTATGTGGCCGCTTGACTTATTCGGGTTTACCTTTAGGCAGGTAGTGAGGCAAAAAATAACACGTTGATATTATGCATGTTAGCCATAATTTAATTTTTTTTACAATACTATCATTGTCAACTAGATATAAAGTTTTAACGAGCTATTGATATACTTTAAGATCACTAAATTCGTAGTAGCTAATAAAAACAATGAGTGTTATTGCTAGAGAAAGCTACTTGCGTAATTAATGGTGTTTTTTGTCAAATTATTTTTGTAATTTAAATTAGTTTACTAGATTGCATTACCAAATTTCTTTTAAATAATAATGACCCAAGACAAAAGCAAAACAATATATTCTTATAGTGGCAATTTATCTTTTGATATTATTGAAAAGATTTTATTTAAATCAAAAAGCAAAATAGAAGTTTTAG